>CAYUAL010000015.1:0-18237 GCA_964442815.1 uncultured Alphaproteobacteria bacterium
CATTGCCTTTAGATTTAGACATCTTTTGGCCTTTTTCATCTCGCACGAGAGCATGCATATAAATAGTTCTAAAGGGAACATCCTTCATAAAATGAAGGCCCATCATCATCATGCGCGCTACCCAAAAGAAAATAAGGTCAAGACCCGTTACAAGCACACTTGTAGGATAATATCTTTCTAGCTCGGGTGTTTTTTCCGGCCATCCTAAAGTAGAGAAAGGCCATAAAGCAGAAGAGAACCAAGTATCCAGAACATCTTCATCTTGATTTAAAGTAACCACTGTTAAGCCATAGTGTCTTTGAGCTTTTTGAAGGGCTTCTTCTTCTGTTTCTTCTACAAATACAGTTCCATCTGGACCATACCAAGCTGGAATACGATGGCCCCACCAAATTTGGCGAGAAATACACCAATGTTCTATGTTTTTAAGCCAATCATAATACGTTTGTGTCCACTGAGAAGGAACAAAAACTGTTTTTTTATCTTCTACGGCTTTAATAGCCGGTTTAGCTAACGTTTTAGCATCTACATACCACTGGTCTGTTAAAAAAGGTTCTATGACTACTCCGGAACGATCCCCATAGGGAAGAGATTGTTCTACTTCTTCTATTTTTTCTAAAAGGCCTTGTGCTTCTAAGTCTTCAATGACTTTCTTTCGGGCTTCAAACCTTTCTAACCCTTGATAAGCAACAGGAACTTGATCGTTAAGGTATCCTTTAGAGGTAAATATATTAAGAAGAGGAAGATTATGGCGTTTCCCCACAGCAAAATCATTAAAATCATGGGCAGGGGTTATTTTAACAGCGCCTGTTCCTTTTTCAGGGTCACTGTAAGTATCCGCGATTATGGGAATTTCTCTGTTTGATAGGGGTAAATGAAGCTTCTTCCCAATGAGTGATTTATACCGATCATCATCAGGATGAACAGCAACAGCGACGTCTCCAAAAAGGGTTTCAGGGCGAGATGTTGCTACCATGATAAAACGATTTGGTTCCCCTACTATAGGGTAACGAAGAAAATAAAACTGACCTTTCACTGGTCGTTGTTCTACTTCTAGGTCTGAAATAGCCGTTTCAAATTTTACATCCCAATTTACAAGGCGTTTGTCTTTATAAATGAGACCTTCTTTATAAAGATGCACGAATACTTTACGTACTGCATGGCTCAAGCCTTCATCCATCGTAAAGCGATCTCTAGACCAATCAGCAGAGCTACCTAATAGACGTAATTGCTGAGAAATGGTTCCTCCTGATTTTTCTTTCCATTCCCAAACACGTTCAAGAAATTTTTCTCGACCTAGGTTCCAACGGTTCTCATTTTTTTCAGCTAGTTGCCGCTCAACAACCATTTGCGTTGCAATGCCAGCATGGTCTATGCCAGGTTGCCATAGAACATCTTCTCCTTTCATACGATGGTAGCGTGTCAGGACATCTTGAAGGGTATATGTTAAAGCATGCCCTAGATGAAGAGACCCCGTTACATTAGCAGGAGGCATCATTATGGAATAAGGTCTTTTAGGAGAATCAGGATGTGCTTTGAAGGCGTTGGCTTCTTCCCAAAGAGTATAAAATTTTTCTTCTAAAATTTTTGGGAGATATGTTTTTTCTAACATAATAGAAATACCTTCTTTAAAAGTAGTTTTATAATTTCGAGATTAGCTCAGTACAAGAAAAAACTTTCACAATAGGATATTAAATAAGAAAAGTTTCTTTTTTGTTCCATTTTCCAGTTTCTTCTTGAAAAAAGAAAGAACGAGGATAAGAAGCATATTGGTCCCATCTTTCTTTTGTTTTTTGAAGAGTAAGGGGATCTTCTCCTTGAAAAAGGTCAAAGATTCCTTCCCACTTATTGGGCTCATCGGGAATGCGTCCGTCTAAAATAACGCAAAAAGAAGGAGTATTAGGCGCACTAAAATCCGCTCCTAGAAAAATAGGCTGGTCGGAAGGAAAAGAATCTTTGCGTGTTCCATGGGGCAAAAAAGAAGAGGGATGATACGTCCATAGAAGAGTATTAAGCGTTTCCATGTAAGGTTCACTTTCTCCAACTACTAAAACTCTTTTATTCTGCTCTAGCATCTTTTCTAAAAGCTTAGGAAGGGCTTTTTCTAGAGATATACGTGTTAAATGATAAAAGCGGACTTCTGTCATAGATTCTATATCTGTTTTAATGGTTCCGGTTGGGATTTCCTATAAGCTTTTCGTGGTCAGCTGTAGTATACCGGTGGGAGTCATTACTTCGCTGGCTACCATTTACCTTGGATACGAACCCTGGGATAACTCCACTTAAATATAAGACCGAAGCTACAAATAACAATGTAAATTTCTTGGACATAATAAAACCTCCTATATTATTTCCCTTCATAATACTTGGATATAAACCGATCTAATAAACGAATACCAAACCCTGTTGCGCCTTTTCCGTATAAAGACTTGTCTTTATTGGACCAAGTCACGCCAGCAATATCTAAATGGGCCCAGGGAATATTATTAACAAACCGTTGTAAAAATTGAGCCGCAGTGCTGCTACTTGCTTCGCGAGGTGTACCTATATTCCGAACATCTGCAATTTCGCTGTTGATATCTTTATCAAATGCTTCATGCAAAGGCATGCGCCATACTTTTTCCTCAACCTCAAGACCCGTTTCTTCTAGTCTTTTTGCTAATGTATCATTGTTAGAAAAAAGACCTGCATATTCGCTACCTAAAGCAATAATAATTGCTCCTGTTAAAGTAGCTAAATCGATTATAATTTCGGGATGAAATTTTTCTTGAGTATACCAAAGAGCATCTGAAAGTACTAAACGACCCTCAGCATCTGTATCAAGTATTTCAATAGTTTGTCCAGACATAGATTTAACTATATCGCTTGGACGTTGTGCAGTACCAGAAGGCATATTTTCAACTAACCCCACTACACCTACGGCATTTATTTTTGCTTTTCTGAGAGCAAGCTCTTTTATAAGACCAGATACAATGGCAGAGCCACCCATATCCCATTTCATGTCTACCATGCCTGCTGTTGGCTTTAGGGAGAGCCCTCCTGAGTCAAAAGTAACTCCTTTTCCTACAAAAGCTATAGGTTTTTTGGTTTTTTCAGCTCCTTGCCATTCCATAATAACAAGATACGATTCTTTAGAGCTTCCTTGGCCTACACCTAATAGAGCATTCATTCCTAGTTTGTGCATTTCTTTTTCGCCAAGGAGAGTAACTTTTATTCCTTCTTTTTCTAAGGATTTAAGCTCTTGTGCGTATGTTTCAGGATTAAGAACATTAGCGGGCTCAGAAACCAAATTACGAGCATAAAAAATACCTTCGGATAGGGCACTTAAAGGTATAAAGGCTTTTTTAGCTTTTTCCGTATCTGAAGCTGAGGGAAGAACAAACGTTAGTTCTTGAATTTGCGACTTAGCTTCTTCTTTCTTTTTTGTTTTATACTTGTCAAACTGAAAAGAACGTAAAAGACTACCTTGAGCTAAATGGGCGGTACTTTCTCCAAGAGAAAGATCCTTTGTATTTATGCCATCTGTAAAAAAAGCTACCTTTTTATAGGGATAGGCAAGAAGATGAGCGAGTAAAGACCCACCTATTTCTTCTAGAGTATTAAAAGAAAGCTTTTCTTTTCTTCCGAGTCCTATAAAAGCAACCATAGGTGCATCTATTCCTTGAGGAGCTATAACAGAAAAAAAGTCCCCTTTTTTTCCTTTAAACGTTGTTGTTTCTAAGGCTTTCTTAAGATGCGCTTGTGTAAGTTTATCAAATTTTTCAATAGAGAAAAAAGAAGAGTCGTCTTCATATTTTCCTATAACAACTGCGGTTTCTTTAAAAGAGGATGTCTGAGAGAAAGTTATTGTAAGCATGAAACTTCCTTAATTTATATTATGTAAAACTGCATATGAAGATATCTGCTCCACCATACTTTTTTCTTTCAAAAGAAGAAAGAGGGGTTATAAAATTAAATTTTGAGAGATTCCCCTTGCCTGAAGCGCAGAGATTTTTTACATTATAGACGAAAAATTTGGAAAGGTACTGAAATCATATGAAACTTAACTCTGCACGACGCAAAGGACGTAAGCAAAATAATTCCAATCAAACTTTTGAAAGCCAAGGTCCTGAAGGAAAAATTCGTGGCACAGCACATCAAATTTTTGATAAATATATGATTTTAGCAAGAGATGCGACCTCAAGCGGAGATCGTGTTACAGCAGAAAATTTTTATCAATATGCTGAACATTATTATAGGCTGATCCATGCAGATAATGAAAACGAATCAGGACCATGGTACGAAGAAAATAGACGCTCCTCTTCCTTTGAAAATAGGCAAAAGTCCTATAACGTAGACATTTCTTCTGCAGAAAATAACGAAACTATAGAGAAAGCTCCTTCTTTGAAAGAAAACAATGGAAGAGAAGGTCGTGAAAATCGATTTGAGAATAGACGTTCTCGTCACCCTTTTTCTGACAGAATGAATCGTCATCGTCCAGAAAGAGATAACAAGAATGCTCCTTCAGACTCACAAAGAGCTACCAATGATGTGACAACAACTTCAGAAGATACACAGCCTTCTACAGAACCTTTTATTACTGTTTTGCAATAAGGATAAATTTTGCTTCTTCAAAAATCTTTCCTAAATATTTATGAAAAGGTCCTATAAAATGTCTTCTCTAAAAGATGCTTGGGCCCTGGTTGTTCCTTACTGGAAGTCTCCTAATCGTCTTTTTGCGTGGAGTATGGTTGTAGGAATTATTCTATTTAATCTTCTGTTCGTACATAGCAACGTTTTAGTTAATGACTGGAGTAAAGATTTTTTTGATTGTATTGAAAACAAAAAAATAGGCCAGTTTTATTCTCTCATTGGTCATTTCTTTATTTTAGTAGCATATTTTCTGGTTGCGGCTCTTACCAAATTTTTTCTTGTTGCCTATCTATCTATCCATTGGCAAAGGTGGCTTACGAGTCAATACGTTAGCGATTGGTTAAGAGATCAAGCTTACTATAAAATGCAAATGCTAAAAGATCCAACAGATAACCCCGATCAGCGTATTGCGGAAGATATAGGAAGTTTTATCAGTACTACACTTTTATTAACAGAAGGCTTATTTTCTGCTTTTGTAACAATTGTTGCTTTTGCTGGTATTTTATGGACTTTATCAGCTAACCTTCCTTTGCCTTTTCTAGAGAAAACTTTTATTCCTGGCTCTCTTTTCTGGGCATCTCTTTTTTATTCTGGAATTGGTACTTATATAATGATTCTGATAGGCCGCCCTTTAATTAAAATAAACTATAATCAAGAAAAATATAAAGCAGACTTCCGCTATAGCCTTGTACGTTTACGGGAAAATACAGAATCCGTTGCTTTTTATAAAGGAGAATCTCAAGAGAAAGAAGAATTCTATCAAAGATTTCAAAAAGTAGTATTAAACTATTATCAAATTATACGCCAATCTATTTATATTAATTTATGGCGAAATGTCTTTATAAATCTGGACACGCTTTTTCCTTTTTTTATAACGGCTCCTAATTATTTTAAGGGTCTAATTTCTTTTGGCGTCGTTATGCAAGTAAACCAAGCTTTTATGACAATTCAAAAAGCATTTTCTTTTATTATAGAACAATATTTTTCGATTGCACAATGGCAGACGGTTATTTGGCGTTTGGGAGGGTTCCATAGAAATTTACAAGAAATATACGCTCTTCAGAATGTTCCTTATGCAGCTATTCAGGTTGATAAAAACTCTTCTCGTCCTCAAATTGACGTAAATCTAACATCTATCTGTTTGCCTTCCGGGGAAGAATTATTAAAAAATATACATCTTTCTTTTTCCAAAGGACAGCATACTCTTTTAATAGGGGCATCAGGTACAGGTAAAAGTACTTTTTTAAGGGTTCTTTCTGGGATTTGGTCTTTTGGCTATGGAGAGATAAATTTTCCTAAAGATCAGACCACTTTCTTTTTATCCCAGCGACCTTACATCCCATTGGGATCTTTAAAAACAGCTCTTTTATATCCAACCCCTCTCTCTGAAACCCCTCAAGGTATTGATTTTGAAAATATCTTAAAAAAATGCAAACTATCTCATTTGATAAAGAAATTAGAAGAAGTAGAAGATTGGTCAAGAATTCTTTCGCTAGGAGAACAACAACGTCTCTCTATTGCACGAGTTCTTATTCACAAGCCAGAATGGCTTTTCTTGGATGAGGCAACGAGTTCTCTAGATGAAGAAATGGAGAACTATATCTATACCCTTTTACATAAGGAATTACCCCTTTGTACTTGTATTAGTGTAGGGCATCGTTCTACTTTATATCCTTTCCATAAAAAAATCCTCCTTATTAAGGAGCAAGAAATTTCTGAAGTAAAAAAGTTTTAAGAAACTCTTTTTTTAAAAAAAATTTCCGGATAAAATATAAAAATCCTTATGTAGTACGAAAGAGTAAAAGAATGAACTTAGAAAAATACACAGAGAGAGTAAAAGGCTTTCTCCAAAATGCGCAAACTCTTGCCCATCGTAAATCTAATCAACGTTTGATACCAGAACATCTTTTAAAGGTTCTTTTAGATGATGAAGAAGGGTTTGCTGGGCGTCTTATTCAAACAGCAGGAGGCAATCCCAAAATAACACTCGCAGAAGTGGAAGAGCTTCTTGCAAAAGAACCTCAAGTGGAAGGCCAAGGGGCTGGTCAACTTTATCTTTCTCCTGAATTTAATAAAGTACTGGAACTTGCAGAAGATCTCTCTAAGAAGGCAGGAGATTCCTACGTTACGGTAGAATATTTATTATTAGCTTTATTAATGTTTGATAAATCTAAAACTTCAGAAGCTTTAAAGAAATCTGGCATTACTGCGCAAAGCCTTAATAAAGTTATTCAAGAATTGAGAAAAGGACGTACAGCAGATTCTGCCTCAGCAGAAGAGAGTTACGAGGCTTTACGTAAGTATACGCGTGATCTTACCAAAGCTGCTCGAGAAGGAAAATTAGATCCTGTTATAGGCCGTGACGAAGAAATTCGTCGAACCATTCAAGTGCTGTCCCGTCGGACTAAAAATAATCCTGTTCTTATTGGAGAGCCTGGAGTAGGTAAAACAGCCATTGTGGAAGGTCTTGCTCTTCGTATTGTTAATGGCGACGTCCCAGAAAGCTTAAAACATAAGGACCTTCTTTCTCTTGATTTAGGAGCTCTTATTGCGGGAGCAAAGTATCGAGGTGAATTTGAAGAACGCCTTAAAGCTGTACTCTCCGAGGTTAGCTCTGCTAGTGGAGGAATTATTTTATTTATTGATGAGCTCCATACACTCATGGGAGCCGGAAAAGCAGATGGAGCTATGGATGCCGCCAATATGCTTAAACCTGCTTTAGCGCGAGGAGAACTTCATTGTGTGGGGGCTACAACTCTTGATGAATATCGCAAGCATATTGAAAAAGATGCTGCTTTAGCTCGTCGATTTCAACCTGTATATGTTTCTGAGCCAACAGTAGAAGAAACAATCTCTATTTTACGAGGGTTAAAGGAAAAGTATGAGCTTCATCATGGAATCCGTATTACAGATGGTGCTATAGTAAGTGCAGCTGTTCTATCAGATAGGTATATCTCTGATCGATTTTTGCCAGATAAAGCAATAGACCTTGTTGATGAAGCTGCTAGTCGCCTTAGAATGGAAGTAGATTCCAAACCAGAGGAAATTGATGAGCTTGACCGTAAAATTATTCAGTTAAAAATAGAGAGAGAAGCTCTAAAAAAAGAAAAAGATCCTGCTTCTCAAGAACGTCTTGAAAAGCTTGCTCAAGAGCTTTCTAATTTGGAAGAGAAGTCAAATTCTCTTTCTAGTGCTTGGAAAGAAGAAAAAGAAAAACTTAACGAAATTCAAAAAATAAAAGAGCAATTGGATCAAGCAAAGAACGATCTGGATATTGCGCACCGCAAAGGAGATTTAGCTCGTGCAGGAGAATTGATGTACGGGGTGATACCTGATTTAGAAACTAAATTGAAAACTAAAGGTGAAGAACAGGGCTCTCATCTCTTAAAGGAAGAAGTAACAGATGAAGATGTGGCTTCTATTGTTTCGCGATGGACAGGCGTTCCTGTAGATAAAATGCTAGAAGGAGAAAAAGAGAAACTCCTGCAAATGGAGCAACATCTTCATGCACGCGTTATTGGGCAAGATGAGGCTATAATAGCCATATCTCATGCGGTTCGTCGGGCTCGTTCAGGGCTTCAAGATCCTCATCGCCCTATTGGGTCTTTTCTTCTTTTAGGCCCTACAGGGGTGGGAAAAACAGAATTAGCAAAAGCTTTAGCAGAATTCTTGTTTAATGATGAACATGCTCTTTTGCGTATTGATATGTCTGAATATATGGAACGTCATGCAGTTGCACGTCTTATTGGTGCGCCTCCAGGATATGTAGGATATGAAGAATGAGGGGTTCTTACAGAAGCTGTCCGACGTCGCCCTTATCAAGTTATTCTTTTTGATGAAGTAGAAAAAGCCCATGGAGATGTGTTTAATATTCTTCTCCAAGTTTTAGATGATGGGCGTCTTACAGATGGACAAGGTCGCACGGTAGATTTTAGAAATACACTCATTATTCTAACCTCTAATCTTGGGAGTGAAGTATTAAATGATTCCTCTTTCGAAGGAGAAACGCCTCAGGAGATTAAAAATCAGGTATTAGATATTGTTAAGCAAGCTTTTCGACCTGAGTTCCTAAATCGTTTGGATGAAATCCTTATTTTTCATCGTTTAGGTAGAGAACATATGAAAGGGATAGTAGATATTCAACTGAAGCGGTTGCATAAACTCTTAGAAGACCAAAAAGTAAACTTAGTTTTAGAAGACTCTGCCAAAGAATGGTTAGCAGAAATAGGATATGATCCAACTTATGGAGCACGCCCTCTTAAACGAATCATTCAACGCAATCTGCAAAATGAATTAGCTGGCCTCCTTCTGGAAGGTAAGATTCTTCCAGGAGACATTGTTCTTGTAAAGAAGGGCAAAGAGGGAGACTTAATATTTGAAATCAAGAAACAAGACGAGAAATAAATTCTGCTCCTGTTTTTAAAACCATACATGGTAAAGTTTCTCTAATAAAAAAAGCCGGGAGTTACAAGCTCCGCGGCCAATTGAGGAGGAAGAACGTTGATATGACTAATCACGCGCAAGCAGAGAGGCGATAAATCTCTTCTTTAATATGAAGTTTTTCTCGTTTAAGCACATGTAATACATTATCATTGGGATAAGGACGTTTTAGTTCGCTATGTATAGCTTTTTCTAAATTTGAATGCTTATTTTTTAGCATTTTAAGATGGGAAGATTGTGCCATAGGACCTCTCCTTTTAAAAAAGCAACGTGATAAAACTTTTCTAATCTTGATTGGACGCTACCATAAAAAAATATTCCTTTCGACCCCTAAAAAGAGGAAAAAAAGTATCTACTTGTTCTAATGGGAAATTTTTTTCTCTTTGTTTTTATTGGTTTTTTTATAAAACGCCCAGAAAATAAGGTACCAGACCCACATGCTTAGCCACCAAGTTTGCCAAATACCAAAACTCACACAAAAGGGGATAAAAAGCATTCCTAATCCTCCCATAAAAAATGCTTTTTCTTGATTAGAGGAAAGCATTTTTAAAAACCATTTTACGCTGGATCCTACCATGCTTAAAAAGAGTAACACTCCTATTAACCCTTCTTCTAACCAAAGCTGTAGAAATCCATTATGTGGATGAAGAGGAAGAAGACTAGTTCGAAGGCTCTTAGAAATTGTTGGCTCTGCAAAAGTATAAAACTGGAAAGTACCTTCCACATTAGAGAAGTAGCGAGAAGCATCAAATCCCCACCCAAATAATGGCTTTTCCATAATAGAATTACTAACAAAATTCCAAATGTAAAAGCGATGTTGCCAACTTTGTGGTACGTGCAAAAATAAGATATTCTCTACTTTAGGCACAAACAAATACTTACCAAAAAAAGGAAAGGTTATTCCTAGAATTAAAAACATATATATAAACCAAGAAGCTTTCTTAGGCCAATAATATACAAAAGTATATATCAAAAGGCTGAGCCCCATACTTAAGCAAGCTGCCCTTTGGGGAAGAAACCCACATATAAAAGTAACTCCTAATCCTAAAATCCAAAGGTTTTTGGGGGAAAGTTCTTTTGAAAAATAAAGTCCCAAAACCCAAAAAAAGAAACCTAAAAAGAATCCTTCTTTTGTCAAAAAATCCCAATCTCGAATAAGCCATAAAATATAAGGTACAGGGATATGCAAGTATTTTTTCAGAACAAAACTTCCTACATTAATAAATAAGAGACTTGCTAAAATTCCAAACCCTATTAGCAATCCTTTCCTAGCCTGTAAAAAATCCTGATTTTTTGAAGTTTGTATATACACAAAAGCAAAGACACTAATACAAATAAAAAACACTATGCGTACAGCAGATTTCAAAGCAATAAAGGGATCTATAGCCCAAAAAGAGCTCATAAGAATGTACAATAAGAAAAGGCCACCTAGTAAAAGCCAGATAGGCGGGTATATAGAAAACAAAGAGAAAAACTCTGCTCTTACATTCTGTCTTTTATTTGGATTAAAAAAAGAAATAATGCCCAGCATGCTAAGAAAAAGGAGAAGAAGGACAACACCTTTATTTGCTTCAAAAGCTATTATGCAAAAAATAATAAAAATCCAAGCAAAAAGACTTTTAAACAAGGTATTTTTTAAAAAAAAATGCATTACAAACTTTTCCGGTTTTGCGCTGTTATATATATTATTTCGTAAGGAATGCTTAAAGGAAAGGATAGCCTCTTCAAAAGCTCTTGGATTATTTTTTGCATGAGACGTGGAGAAGTAAGACCTTTATTACGCATGATAAGACTATTTGTAAGACCTTCTTGACGTAGATGAAAAAGTAAACTTTCTAAAGAAGCATAAGATATATCAAGGATTTCTGTTTCTATTATAGGATTTGAAAAACCTATTCTTTGAAGAAGGGCAGGAAGTTCAGTACCTTCTATTAAGGGATGGAATCTAGCTTGTACTTTCCCCGTAAAATGTTCTTCTGCCTCATATAAGAGAGCTTTTATTTCTTGAGCCGTTTGTGCTCCTAAAAAGCTCGCTATATACATACCATCTTCTTTCAAAGAAAAACGAGCTTGAGCAAGAGCTCCTGGAACATCATTCACAAAATGCAGGGATTGAGTACTACAGATACTATTGAATGTATTTGCTTTAAAAGGAAATTTTTCTTCTTCTAAAACGACAAATTCTCCCTTTAAAAACGTAGCTTCTGCTCTTTCTACAGTATCACTTAAAATACTTTTCTCAGGAATAAGCTTGCCTAGAGAAGTAAACCCATGAAAAAGGCATTCATACGCTTTGTCAAAAAAAGAAAAATCTTTCCATTTTTCTAATAAAGTAAATTCTACATATTTTTTTAAAGGATCTGGTATTTCTATATATTTTTGAGCTCTTCTTTTCTTTTGTCGTATGCTTTTTGCACAAAAGATCATAGGAATAGAAGAAGAAAAATTCGGCATCTTTTATCTGCTTTCTTTTCTTTCTTTAAAAAGAGGCTGTGTTAAGGCTTGAATTACATTCTTGTAATTTTCAGGCTTTTCATCAAATATGGCACTCCCCGCGACAAGAATAGAAGCTCCAGCTTCTACAACAAGAGGAGCTGTCATAAAAGAAATGCCACCATCCACCTGTATTTGCACAGTTGGTTTTACTTTATCCAAAAATCTTTTTATATGTCGGATTTTTTCAAGTTGAGAAGGTAAGAATTTTTGACCGCCAAATCCCGGATTTACAGTCATAACTAATACGTAATCTAAAATATCCGTAACAGACTCTATAAAGGCTGGTGGTGTTCCAGGGTTAAGAGCTAATCCTGCTTTAAGTCCTAAACTTTTTATTTTTTGAAGGCTTCTATGAAAATGTACAGAGGCTTCTGGGTGAATGGATATGCTGTTAGCCCCTGCTTTAGCAAATGCTTCAATATAAGAGTCTACAGGCTCTATCATTAAATGAACGTCAAAAGGAAGCTTCGTATAAGGTCTAAAAGATTCAACTACACAGGGACCAAACGTAATGTTAGGAACAAAATGTCCATCCATAATATCCCAATGAATCCAATGAGCTCCCCCTTCTTCTACTATTTGGATTTCCTTCTTTAAGGAAGAAAAATCTGCAGATAAAACAGAAGGAGCAACAACCGTACAGTTCATTTTTATCTCTCTTTTGGGATTGTTTGTAGTAATGCAAATAAGGCGCCTTTTACCGCTTCTATAGGAATGCTATTCATTTCAATTCCTCCCCATTTTTGGGCTTTTAAAAGAGTAAGATAAGGAGAAAAAGGATAAAATTTTTCTGCATTTGTAGGTCCAAAAAGAGATACCAAAGGAGTATCCACAGAAGCTAAAATATGCCCCGGACCACAATCGTTAGTAACTGCTGCAAAAAGTCTTTTACCTATCGCCATAGTTAAAAAAAGAGAAGGCTTTTCTCCCGCTAGTTTATCCTGTAAAGGAAATAAAGCAAAAGAAGCTTTTTCTTTAAGTATATCTTCCCAATCCTTTTCTTGAGGACCTAGAATAAACACAGGGGTAAAGTCTTTTTGTTTTATTCTAGCTGCTAAATCAATATATCTTTCGAGAGGCCAGCATTTTCGTCGAACACTTGCCCCTGGAATAAGACCTATATAATTTTGTGCAGGTAACAGCTTTTTAGCTAATTCTTCTTCCTTTTGAGGTATATTTAAAGGTATTCTTTTAAGCTCTATATCTTCGCTACCTTTTAAAAGCCTAACAAGATCTAAAAGTCTCTCTTGAAGATGCAAGGATTTTTTCTTACCTTTGAAAGGTTTTCTGTCTGAAAAAAAGAAATTAGCCGAACTAGAAATAAAAATGTTATGAGGGATCCGCTTTAAAAAAAGAGTGGTATTTACACGGTTTTGCGTATCAATAATAATATCAAAAGATTGATCCTTAAAAGGAAGAGGCCTTAAGAACTCCCAAAAATTACTGCCATAGAGAATATTATCCTGCACTTCATCAAGAAGTCCTGTTACTATGGGAGCTAGCGTTGTTGCAAAAACAGATTTTCCTTTACCTGCAAACCAAGTAATATGTGCTTCTGGATAAAGACCTCGTAATGCTTTTAAAAAGGAAAGCTTCATTAGGCCGTCCCCTATTAAATCAAGTCCTACATATACAAGAATCCTAGGAGATTTTTTAAGAGACATATTGAAACTTTATACTGAAGCTTTAAAGAACAGAAAAAACCTACTGTTTTTCTTATAAAAAGTCAACTCTGTAGCGACTTGTATATTAGTATTTAGTTCTGTTTTATTGACACTGAAAGAGGTGATTTATATAAGTATAATATCCCTTTTTTAAAAAATAAAAGGCTATTTCGTTGTGAGTAATAATTGCTGGGTAATATCAGATGGAAGTGCCGGTATGGAAAATCAAGCTAGAGGACTAGCTGAGGCTTTAGGTTATGAGCCTATATTAAAAAGAATTTCTCTGCGGCCTTTTTGGAATTTTTTTTCTCCTCATATCCGATTTGGAAAGCAATTTTGCCTCTCTCCAACCTCTGACAAGCTAAACCCACCTTGGCCAGAATTATTGATTGCCTCAGGAAGACGTTCAATTCTCCCTGCTTTATATATAAAAGAAGCCAGTAAAAACCACACTAAAGTTGTATATCTGCAAAATCCTAAAATTTCTCCTAAATATTTTGATGCTGTTGTGTGTCCAAAGCATGATAATTTAAAAGGACCTAATGTTATTTCTATGGTTGGGGCTCCCCATCGTGTGACAAAAGAATGTTTACAACAAAATTACCAACTGTTTTCCTCTATTTTTTCTAAGTATCCAGGCCCACGTTACAGTATTCTTATTGGAGGACCCAATCGCGTTTTTCAAATGACGACTCAAGTAGGACAAACGTTAGTGAAACAACTGAATCACCTGCAAAAAAAAGATAATGCTAGCTTATTAATTTCTACTTCTAGGCGCACTCCTATAGAGATTCTTACCATGTTAAAAGAAGCTTTCTCCCACAACCCTCGTGTTTACATTTGGGATTTTCAAGGAGAAAATCCCTATTTTGCTCTTCTTGCATGGGCTGATGCTATTTTATTAACCTGTGATAGCGTTAATATGATTAGTGAGGTCTGTAGTACTATAAAACCCGTGTATCTCATTCCCTTACCAGGTGGGAGTAAGAAATTCTCAAGTTTTTATGAACAACTTTTAGAAATAGATAGAATCCGCTGGTTTAAAGGAAATATTGACCTTTTCAAAGCAAAATCCTTTAATGAAACGTGTATTATCACTGAGAAGCTAAAATCTCTCCTAAGGTACTAATCAAGCTTTTTTATAGTTTTCTATCAGATGTTCTCTTTACCAGAGCAAGTAGCTTAGATATAAAAGAATAATGTTAAACTCTCGAGAGATTTTTTTGCATCTGCTCTTTTTACTCCGGCGCTTTCGGCATGTGGGTAAGGATTCGTTTGGTAATACATATTATGAAGGTCCTTCTAAGCTACCTTATCAAAAAACGCGTCGTTTCGTCCTTTACAAAGGACTCATCGATGCAAGTAATGTCCCTCCTCTTTGGAATGCGTGGCTCCATCATATGAGTAAAGACCCACCTCAAGAGGAAAAATCTTTTTATTGGCAGAAAAAACATCTTCCTAATTTAACAGGAACTATTTTTGCCCATAAGATTAATATTCCTTCCAAAAATTCCAAGGTTTATATTCCTTGGGATCCAACAAAAAAAGAGGCTTTATAATGCGACAAAATATTTTAGAAACTCTTATGGGGGCTTTTGTTCTTGTATTAGCAGGAGCTCTTCTCTTCTTTGCTTATACCTCCAGTAAGTCCTCTTCCTCTATAAAGGGATATGCCGTAACAGCTAAATTTGATCGTATCGATGGATTAGTTGCAGGAAGCGACGTCAAGATGAGCGGCATTAAAATTGGAACTATTTCAAAGCTGACTCTAGACCCTAACTCCTATCTCGCCGTTGCAACCATACTTGTAGATCCTTCTGTAAAGCTTCCCACCGATTCTTCTGCTCAAGTTACATCAGACGGTCTTTTGGGAGGAAAATTTCTTTCTATCGTGCCAGGAGCTGAAGATAAAATGCTTCAACCTGGCGGAGAAATTCAATTTACTCAATCTTCTGTAAATCTTGAATCTCTTATTGGGCATATGGTTTATGGTGACTCAAAAGATAAAAAAGAAGATTCAAAAGAAACTTCTAAAGAAGAAAAAGAAGGCCCCTCTCCATCTGCGTAATTTTGAAACAATGTTTCCTCCCTATTTCTCATTTGTCTTTTTCTTTTGTTTTTTCTTAATAGGATACTTTTTTCCTCTACAGGCTCAGGAACCCTCTATCCAACCTTATGAAGATACTCTCACTGTTTCAAATGAAGAAGATTCTCTCTTATCTAGAGACCTAGACCTTCTTCTTAACGAAAACTCTTCTTATCAGCTTTCTAATAGTAATGATATTTCTACCTCCCCTCTTAAACATCAAAAAGCTATTGTTTCTTTACTTGATAAAATAACAGGACATATTAAAACCCTATCCGTTCCTTTAAACACACCTCATACTTTTGGACGGCTTGCTTTTACTGTTTTTTCTTGTTACCAAAGTGCACCTGAGGAAACTCCTGAAGCTATTTCTTTTATCGAAATCATGGAAACAGACCCTTTAACAAAAATACAGCAACGTCTTTTTCGTAACTGGATGTATGCCTCCTCTCCTTCTATTTCCGCCTTGGACCATCCAATCTATGATATTTGGCTTAAAGGTTGTGAGTAGATGAAAGATTTTTTTACTCCTTTTGCTCCCTCTTGTTTTTTCTTGTTTTTCCTTTAGAATCCCTCCCACGAGTTTTTAATTAAAAAAGGATATACCATGCGTACTTTACGGATTCTTTCTTTTGTCCTCTTGGGGCTTTCAGCATGTTCTGAAACATCCATGAAAAATGAAGGGCCACCTTTAAGTGCTGATGAACAACGTAAGAAAGGTTTTGGAAAACTTTTTGGGGAAGATACTTTTGTATTAGGGCCTAAAAGTAAATCTGACCAACCCACAGCAACCATAGGGGTTAATAGCTTTTTGTGGCGTGCAACTTTGGATGTTCTTTCTTTTATGCCTCTTACTCAAGCTGATCCTTTTGGTGGTGTTATAATTACCGAATGGTTTTCTCCTCCTTCCATACCCAATGAGCGTTTCAAGGTGAATGTCTTTATTCTTGATCCTCAGCTTCGTTCTGATGCCCTTCGCATTTCTATTTTTCGTCAAAAACTAGAAAAAGGCACCTGGGTGGATGTTGCTGTAGATCCAGGTGTTATTAATGATTTGGAAGAAGCTATATTACTTAAAGCTCGCCAATTACGTATCACAAGTCTTAATTCCTAATTTTCTTAATAAGATATATTTATGAGTGAAGAAAAGGTTTATCCTTTTAAAGTCGTTGAAAAAAAGTGGCAATCTTTTTGGGAAGAGAACCACTCTTTTTACGTTCCAGAAAATGAAGTTGTTAAAAATCCTTTTTATGTATTGGAGATGTTTCCCTATCCTTCCGGGCGGCTTCATATGGGACATGTACGCGTTTATACAATTGGAGATACTTTAGCTCGGTTTCGTCGTGCCTTAGGTCATACTGTTTTACATCCCATGGGATGGGATTCCTTTGGATTACCCGCTGAAAATGCTGCTATAGAACATGACGTAGCCCCTGCTACATGGACCCATGAGAACATAACAACAATGAAAAACCATTTTAACTCTTTAGGTTTTTCGTATGATTGGTCTCGAGAGATTGTATCTTCTGATGTTAGCTACTATGGCAAAGAGCAAAAACTTTTCTTAGATTTTCACAAAAAAGGTCTAGCTTATCAAAAAGAATCTTGGGTTAATTGGGATCCTGTTGAAAACACAGTTTTAGCAAATGAACAAGTCATCAATGGAAAAGGGTGGCGTTCTGATGCCCCTGTAGAAAAAAAACTTTTATCTCAATGGTTCTTACGTATTACTTCTTATGCAGAAAAGCTCCTTCAAAATTTAAGTTCTCTGAAACAATGGCCAGAAAGCGTCCGCACCATGCAAGAAAATTGGATTGGGAAATCCAAGGGCGCAACTATCTTTTTCCCATTACCTGAGACCCCAGAAGGATATCAAGAAAAGCATATAGAAGTCTTTTCTACGCGTCCTGATACTCTTTTTGGAGCTTCCTTTATTGCTATTGCTCCCACACATTCATTTGCAACTGCCTTAAAAAGGAAAAATCCAACCTTAAATACTTTTATTGAAGAATGTGCACAACAAGATACTTCGGAAGAAACACTTCAGAAAACAAAGAAAAAAGGTGTTTTTACTTCTTATTATGCTTTAAATCCTTTTAAACCAGATCAGCGTTTGCCCATTTATATCGCAAACTTTGTTGTAATGGATTATGGAAGTGGCGCTGTTTTTGGATGTCCGGCTCATGATGACAGGGATTTAGAGTTTGCTCGTCTTTATAACCTTCCTATTGTTCCTGTTATTGCAAAACCTAATCTTGCTCTTTTTGACCCTCAAATTGATAAACAGGCATATTCAGAGGAAAAAGGCACTCTTATTAACTCAGACTTTCTAAATGGTCTTTCTATTGAAAAAGCAAAGGAAGCCGCTATCGAACATCTTATTTCTCTGGGATTAGGAAAAGAAACTATTACCTATCGTTTAAGAGACTGGGGCGTTTCTCGGCAACGATATTGGGGATGTCCTATCCCTATCATTCACTGTAAGACATGTGGTGCAGTTCCTGTACCGGAGAAAGATCTTCCTGTAGAACTTCCTAAAGATGTTACTTTTGATTTGCCAGGAAATCCTTTAGAAAACCATCCTACATGGAAGCATACATCTTGCCCACAATGTCATTCTCCTGCTTTACGAGAAACAGATACGTTGGATACTTTCTTTGAATCTTCCTGGTATTTCTTTCGATACTGTTCTCCACATGCCAAAGAACCCTTCTCAAAAGAAGCCGTAAAAGCTTTTATGCCCGTCAACACGTATGTAGGCGGAATTGAACATGCCGTTTTGCACCTTCTTTACGCTCGCTTTTTTACGATGGCTTTAAAAGACTGTGGATATTTAGATTTTGAGGAACCCTTTACGAATTTAATTACTCAAGGAATGGTTTGCCATGAAACTTGAAACAGGGAGATAGTCTAGCATTCCAT
>CAYUAL010000016.1:0-4344 GCA_964442815.1 uncultured Alphaproteobacteria bacterium
AACATCAAAAGAATTGGCATCTATTTTAAATTTTGTCAATCTAGAATCACATTCGAAATCTTACCAAAATAGTCACCTAAGATATAACATAGCATCTAATTATACTATCAAATAAAAATACTTAATTTACCGCAAAGGCTTTACCACTTACAAAAGCAACTTCCTAAACTTATATACTTAGAAAATTAGAAATTTTCATCTAAGCTAAATAAGCTTGCCCCTAAAATAAAATTGTTTTATATTTTTTCTCGGAAACTTCCCTTAATTTATTAAGATAAAAAAATGTACAGCTTTTTATTATTATTAAATACTTTTATATGCATTTATTTTGTTTTCTTTTCATTTAAAAATTTAAGAGTTTCACCTATTTTATGTTTAAGTTTAATTCTATTTACGGTTATGTATTCCATAGGGTTTATAGTTATATTAGCTTTTCCTAGTGTTTTTGTAGAAGGGTATTTATTACCTGATTATAATTGGACATATGCTTTTCCTTTACCCATTAATAATACATCTTTATATGCTTTAACTTATGTAAATTTTGCTTTATTTCTTGGGCTCATTCTTACTAGACTTATAAATATCCAACCGGATAAAAGGCTTGAAAATATTGTTTTTGTTGATAATAAGAACAGTATCTTTTTAGGGATATTTTTATCCTTATTAACTATATTATATTTTTGTATTTTCTTCTATATGGACCCTACTTGGCCAATAATAGATTTATTAAAAACTTATGACAATCCATCAGAAGTTACATTGAGTTGGTTTGAACATCGCTATCATAATTTTTTTCTTTTCTATCCTTCAGTTATGAGGCAATTTTTACAAATACTTATGCCTCTTGGAATTTTTTACCTTTTAGGTGCTTGTTCTATAAACAAGAACTCCTCTATTTTCTTATTATCTATAATCCTTTTATGCTTATTCTCTTTTTTGATAATCGGGCTTTTAAAAACTACTCCTATATTGATTGCTTGTTTAGAATTTTGTGTGTTTATTTTAATCCAGAAAAGTATCAATAAAAAACTCCTTTTTTTCCCTATTTTATTTGCCCTTATTGGTTTTTATTCTAATTATTTTATAAAACACTATTATGCTTCTCCCCCTAAAAACATAACATCTTCTATTTCTGTCACCTTTGAAGAAGATAAGGAAGTCTCTCGTTTTAAAGAAGAATGTGCTACTTTTTTTAAGAGTAGCAAATTAAAGATGGATTTTTCTGAAGATGTGCCCCAAAAATTACTGGAATATAATAAAGAAAAATATATAAGCCCAAAAAGATGGACTTTAGAAGGTAGAGTTTTAGGAAGACTCCTTACAGGCGAGATGATGGATACATTCATGGTTGTTGGTAATGAAGAATTAACAACATATTATAGAACACATGAACCTTTTGTAGGCTACTTAAAAAAAATAGTAGGTCTAAATCAAACAACCATATACCAAGCCCTAGGAAAAATTCTAACTGGTGAACTTCAAGCTGGATCTATTAGTATTTCATTTTTTTATGAACTCTTTTTGTTGCTTGGTAATTTATCTATCATACCAATCTCCTTTTTTATTGTATGCCTATCAGTACTTGATCATTTAATATTTAGAAAAAATGATTTTACGTCGAGAGCAAGTAATATTATGATTGATCCTACGTTTATTTTTCTTCTTATTATAATAGCTCAAATGACATTAAAAGGTTTTATTGTTTCGTTCTTTACGGGAGGATTCTTTACTATATTAGGATGGCTGGGCCTAAAGACTCTTTACACGTTATTTACAAAAAATAAACCTAGTAGCTAATTTTCGTCACTTAGCATTTAGGGACTAGAGAAGCTTAAGTTTAGGGGCGCTAACACCTGACTTGAAAAATTAGGGTAGAAGCAAGTATGTAGGGTATTGTAAATTAAAGAAAAAATAGCAAAAAAGAATCCTAGAATATTTTATAGCTGGAGCAACAGCTCGAACAGCCAAAGCTACTTTGGAGAAATTAGAAAAGGTAAACGAGGACGGAAGGCTGTTGGAAAAATTCCCGTATCGTATCAATCGCTCATAGCTCTTTGCCCATAAACATATTAATAATATTGAGAACTTCTGGAATAAGGAGTGAGGGTAGGTTTAATATCGGTTCTCCGAAACTTCTTCTGAAGGACCTTAAAATTCTTTTTAAAGATTATTATTAGGTGTCAGCTCCAAAGTTTGTTCTTCTTATCTTATAACTTCTTCTTATTATAAATTAAGCTTACTTAGATTTCTTTAACGCACCTCCAACTTAAAACATCTCTTGTCTGTTAACTCTTGAAAAGAAGCTTCTACGCAGACAGGAAACGTACCCTTTTTATCAGGGATTCCAACAAGTTCTCTATCTTTAATTTTAAGCCATGTAGGTCCCTCTACTAAAGTAAAGTTGGATGGATCAGAAGGAGCGCGCTCTATCTTGTTATTATTAATATTTTTAGAAACTGCCTTAAGGGGTAAAATTTCTTTAATTTTTGAGCTATATGGTTTGCCTAAAGTAGCCTGTTTGATGCTTTGAGTTTTAATAAGCGGCCGATTAATAACGATTTGCTCAGACGGATAACTATGAAATCCTACAGCATCGACCGAAATGATCCTATAGAAAGACTTTAAGTCTTTAAAAGGTATTTCTATACTGAAGGTTAACGTCTCACTCGCATTATCTTCCTTATTTAGTTTAGTAAAAAAGTTTTGTATAAATTTTTTTAGTTTTATCCACATACTAGAATCGTTGCGGATTATTTTAACTAAATTAGGAGGTAAAATGTATGTTTTTTCTTCTAACTTAACTTTTATCTTCTTTTGTGTTGGAATAAACCCTTCTACATCACTTCCATATATCATAAATTTAGCAGGAATTTTTTCCTTTGAAGGAATTACCCAAGTTAAAATAGCTAATTTATGTTCATAATCATATTCTATTTGTATATTTTGAGGAAGAGATGGGTATTCTACTTTAAAAGATGTAGGATTACTAAACTCACCCCATACACCATTCTTATTTCTTGCTCTTACGTGCCAATAATATACTTTTCCTTTCTCCAATCCATTCAAAGTTGATATTTTAAAAGTTAGCTCTTTCTTATTTTTGGTTGAAAAAGAGTAACTAAAACCAGGTATAACGGGATAGCGCATATCTGGATATTCTGAAACTTCAATATGATATTGTGTAATATCGCCCTGAGGTAGATTTTTAGGGTTTCTCCATCTTAAAACTATAAATGATGCATCGTCATCAATAACAACTCCATAATCTATAGGTTTAGGAGGGAAAGGAACAGTAGGATCAAACCTCTCCTCCCATTTATGCATAATTCTTACATAACTAGGCGACTCACTCTCATCTTTATATTTTAACTTATTCATGCCTACTTTTAAGGATGGCATAGCAAGAGGAGCCATTTGTAAGTCATTTATAATTCTTAATTTTCTAATTTGAGAACCTTTCTTGAATTCAAATTTTAAATAATATTTATAAATAGGATCTTTTGCCTCCGTGGAAAGTAGTTTATCAAAATCTTCGGTTTTCATTTGTATCCATATTTTTTTATCTAGAGAAAAAAATACATTTACTTGATCCGCATCTAATTCAAGTCGTCCTCCAACCATAAGATATGGATTTTCCATTTTTATAATGAAATAACCCGTGCTTAAAAATTTTAAAATATCACTCTCAAGAATCCATTTTCCCTTTGACTCCTCTAACTTATCAGAAAAATAAAAATCTTCTCGAAACCTTGGTTCATATACTAAAAAACCGTTGTAAAGCAATTGTTCTTTCTGAAGTTTGTTATCACGCCACCATCCTCGATATTTCATAATATTGGCATATCCCCATCTATATATAAGGGACTCACCTGGCCTTAATACAAGATGCATACTATGCTTTAGAATTGTGCTATCTCTTTGTGTTTCAGGAACTTTCTTTATCCAAAAATAAATAGAATAAAAATATCCATTCCACTTAGTATAATGTTGGTTATTTATATTTATCTTATTTGGTATAAAATTTCGATATATTTTGCTTACATCGTAAGCAAGATCTTCATACCCTTCAACTTGATTAGTTCCTGGTTTTAGAAAAAAAGTTTGTGTATTTGCATCAAATAAATGCCACTTATTTTCATATTTAACTTCACTTGTACTATGAAAAGAGGTTTCCGATCTACGAGTTTGAAACCCAGCCTTTTTTAAAAGGCCATTAAAAACATTTACTGCTTCGCGACAGCCTGCAAAACCATATACATTAATTAAACGTATAGGATCTTCATTATCATCAAAAAATTTAACCCTACTTTCTACTAATGGGTCATAGATAGATCCATGCACCAT
>CAYUAL010000016.1:4354-17476 GCA_964442815.1 uncultured Alphaproteobacteria bacterium
ATGCACCATATATTTTATAAGAAAATAAAACAATTTTTTTATTTTCTCTTCATCACTGTCTTCTTTATTGGTATATCGTTGTATTATATCATCCACTGTTTGAAAATTATTGGTACCATTAAAAATCCAAGGGTTAACTATATCTGACTTTCCTAGATTTTCTATAATAAGAAATCTATTATTTTCCCATTCCTGTTGCCAACCATCCGGCACTATAACTGTTCTTGAATTTTCCCCGTCAACATTACCATCAACAAAAATTTCATAATCATAAACAGACCATCGAAATATATTTTCAACATGAGTTTTTTGTATATCTCCTTCTTTCTCTTTTTGTTGCCAAGGCTCTACAGGTTGCATTAAATCAAATGGTTTCGTTATTTTCCAGTTTGTATAGTACTTAGCAGCAAAAACTATAGAGTTACAAAAAAGTAGAGAGAGATATAAAAATATATTGAAAGCTAAGAAATAAACTTTCTTCATAACATGCATACTCTTTTACATCTTTAATAAGTTAAAATAGAAAAAAGAAATCAGGCTTATATAATGGCTCATAAAAAACTCTAAGATTTGTGCCGGGTTTTATGAGGTTTTACAAGACTCAAAGGAAGAGACAAAGGTTGATTTTGAATTTTTATAGAGTAATTTGGTACTATATTCTTTAATTTTGCCATTATACGATTGGTCAATCTATCACGTGCCAATTTTTCCAACTCTTTCAAATGCGCTGTAACATCTGGTAAAGGCATAGGTGTAGAAAGCGCTAAAAATAATCCATCATATCCTGAAGACATGATATCTTCACTTTCCTCAAAAAGCTCTTCATGCATTTTTTCGCCAGCTTTTAGCCCTGTAAAAACGATTTCTATATTTTTATGCGTATTAGACTTATGCAGTTCGATCATTTGGTGTGCCAAGCTAAGTATTTTTACAGGCTGCCCCATATCTAGGACAAATATTTGTCCTACTTTTGCATTTGGCCGGCTTCCAACAACAGCAGATAAAAGAACAAGCTTCACAGCTTCTGATATACTCATAAAATACCGTGTAACATTTCGATCTGTTACAGTAACAGGTCCACCCTGTGCAATCTGTTCTTGAAATAAAGGAATAACCGAACCACTTGAACCTAGAACATTGCCAAAGCGCACAATAATAAATTTTGTAGAAGAATTAGATGCTCTAGTGTCCAATGCCTGACAATACATTTCAGCTAATCGTTTGGTAGCACCCATAGCGCAAGTTGGATTTACAGCTTTATCGGTTGATATTTGAACCATTACCTGCACATTTGCTAATATACACGCGTCAGCCACATTCCGTGTACCTATAATATTTGTAAGAACCCCTTCATTAACATTTTCTTCCACTAAAGTAACATGCTTAAGAGCAGCTGAATGAAAAACAATATTAGGTTGGTACGTTGTTATTATATCTTTAATATGAAGAGAGTCTCTAACATCTCCGATAACTGCTTGTATTTTAGCGTGAGGAAATCTTTTAGATATCTCTTTATGTATTTGAAATAAAAAGAATTCACACTGATCAACTAAGATAATTTCTCTTGGATCGGCATTCATTACCTGCCGAACTAATTCACTTCCTATACTTCCCCCAGCACCAGTGATAAGGACACATTTATTACTAACAAAGTTCATTATAGGTTCGGAATCAACATGAAATTGTGTTCTTCCTAAAAGATCTTCAATGGAAATGGGTTTAGCTATGATAGAATTATTTTCAGTAAAATCAGTATTTCCGATCAACGGAATACGAGCAACTTCCAAAGAATTTTTTTCAGCTATATCTAGTATATCTCTTATAGTCCAACCTCTAATACTGTCTGAAGTTAGAATTAATAACTTGGGAGAAATAGAAACTTTATATTTTATAATCTCAGAAAGATCTTGTATCCCTCCGAGAACTTTTACTCCGTGAATAGTCATCCCATAATGCTTAGTATCAGGATCAATAATACCTACAATTTCATAAGGGTTTGTTTTATCACGCCGAAGGTAACGTAAAAAATTTTCTGTTTCATCTCCAGTGTACATTAAAAGGGCAGGTATTCGGGTAATGAGATCTTTATTCAGAAAGGAACTTTCTTTATATAAACGGCATAAAATGCGAATACCTGAAATAAATAAAAGTAATATTAACCCATAAATTAAGGGAATAGACCTCGGAAAAGAGATAGAGGGAAAAGCTAAAATAAATATGGGCGTAAAAACTAAAGTAGTTATAGAAACAACCTTAACCACTTGGATTAAATCATGGGTCGATGTATAGCGCCAAAGCGGCTTATCCATTCTATTAATAATAAATATAACTATGCCAATAACACC
Organism: uncultured Alphaproteobacteria bacterium; assembly: GCA_964442815.1. Taxonomy (GTDB): domain Bacteria; phylum Pseudomonadota; class Alphaproteobacteria; order 16-39-46; family 16-39-46; genus CAYUAL01. Next base: position 6,700 of record CAYUAL010000016.1, read on the forward strand.
TACACATAGAGACGAATTGACTAAATCTCCATAAGGAAGAGAAAAGAACTTAGTCCCAAATCTCAAAAAAATGCTCAAAGGTAATGCTAAAATTATAAGTATAAGATCTATAAGGATCTTAGTGAAATTTAATGATATCTTTAAAAAACGAGATCGTATTTTATAAAAAAAAGAAAGCTTGGGTGGAGAGAAAGAATTCATGGTCCTAAACTCTATCTAAAATAAATTACACTGCAGTGCTAGCTAAGTATCAAAAAGCCTTATAACATACACTTTCCAATTTAGCGAGTTTTTTTTAAACTTTAAAATAAACAAGACCTTCTCAAGAGTAAACGGTTATATAATAAAGCTATTTTCTTACATTAAAAGTGAAAGAATAATATTCCAGCATTTTTATTATTTTGCAGTATCCTTTATTGATCTACATATTAAACTGTATCCAAGAAGGTATATAAAGCTGAAAATATCCTAAAAAACTTTTTTCTATAGTACTATTTTCCTCTTGTGGAAGGTAAAGAGAAAAAATATTTTCCTTCTCTTCTATAGATTCAAGACGAATAAATGCTATACCATACCCTTCCATAGAAGATCTTATCGTACCTACCTCTTTTTCCCCTTTAAACAAACGAGTTTTAAAAGGCACTTCATTTACACCTTTTAAAATGCCAGGAAAAAGACGTTTGCGTATTTCACCGCGGTAACGTGTACGAGCTGTTAATTCCTGTCCCAAATAACATCCTTTCTGCCAATTTATGGCTCCCAGCTCATCCATACCACATTCTAAAGGGATAGCCTTATCTACTATCATATCTTGACTACCATTAGGGATACCTTCTTTTAACAAAAATAAGTTATATTTATGTTCGTCTTCTTCTTCAAACTTGTGGGCTCTTAAGAAATTTTTTCCTTCTTCTTGAGAAACACAAATTAAAAAGCCTCCTAAAGATCTTAAGCGTGGATCTCTTATCAGAATTAAATTTTCTTGAAAAAAAGTTTCTCCTTTCTCAGATGGTAATTTCTCTTCTTCTTTTTTTTCTCCCCACCAAGCAAAAACAGAAGAAGCTTCTAAAAGAGAAAGGGTTACTTCTGATCTTAATTTATAGAGGTTTAACCTTCTTAAAAATTCTTGCGCTTTGGTTTTTTCTATTACTATAAAGAGCTTTGTATTGTCTTTATTTCCTGGAAGTATAAAAAAATCATATAAATATTTTCCTTGAGGTGATAAAAGAAGACTATATAAACTTTTTTGAGAGGTCACGTTTGTAACATCCTGTGTAACAAGACCCTGTAGAAAAGAGACTCTATCTCTTCCCTCTATACTTAAAATAGTTTTATTTTTCAGTAAGCAAAAGGTGCACGTCATAAATTAAAAGTTCTTTCTTCTTTAAAATGTCTATTTTATTTATTACATCAAATCGTATAGGAGATGCTATCCTTTCTTCAGGACTTCTTTCCTATTTAGAAGAAAAATATCCTCTTGAAGATTTTACTATTGTGGCTGGACCTTTAGCTCTTCCTTTTTTTGAAGGGTTCCCTCGTTTAAAAGCTCTTATTCCTTTTCCTAAAGAAAAATATGGCAAACATTGGCTGAAGCTATGGGGTAAACTTTTCTCTCATCCTTGGTCTTTAGTTATTGATCTTAGGGGATCTTTAATAGGTTATTTTTTGTTAACTACCCAAAGAAAGATTTGGCGCCCTTTAAAAAACTCTTCTATGCACCGTATAGAAGAAATAGCTAAAATGGCCTCCATACCCATTACTCCCCCAAAAGTATGGCTTTTACTTAAGCATTATGAGAAAGCTAATAGAATCATAGGAAAATCTTCTCGTCCTTTACTTGCTCTAGGAGTAGGAGCCAACTGGCAAGGAAAAATTTGGCCCATAGAGTCTTTTATTGAGCTTGCCAAGCAGCTTAGTCATTCTAAAACAGGCATTTTACCAAATGCACGATTTCTTCTTTTAGGCGGCCCAGAAGAAAAAAAAATAGCCTTGCCTTTTTTAAAAGCTTTTAAAAAAGAAGATATTATTGAAGCTTTTGGAACTCTAAACCTGTTAGAAACAGCAGCCTGCTTAGAAAAGGCAGCTCTTTTTATTGGTAACGATTCTGGTTTGATGCATTTAGCCGCTGCTTCAGGTGTTCCTACTTTAGGACTTTTTGGCCCTAGTCGCCCTGAACACTACAGGCCTTGGGGCACACATACAGCTTATGTTACAACATCTATCCCCTATAAAGAACTTGTTTGGTCCACTCCCGATTATGATCCTAAAAAAGTCTCTTCCCTTATGACCAGTCTCTCGATAGAAAATGTAGAAGTAGCTGCCCATGCGCTACTTAAAAAAGAGAAATAGAAATGACCTCTACCATATCCGCTCTTGTTGTTGCTCGCAATGAAGAGAAAAGGTTACAAGCTTGCCTTGCACACTTAGCATGGGCGAATGAGTGTGTTGTGATACTTGATCGCACGACTGATAAATCTAAAGTTATTGCCCTTTCTCATGGAGCTCATGTCTACGAAGGCTCATGGGAAAAAGAAGGCGAAAGACGCAATTTTGGAATTTCTAAATGTAACGGCTCTTGGATTTTAGAAGTAGATGCAGATGAATGGGTTCCCGAAGCGTTAGCTCAAGAAATTTGTGAAATAATTAACTCTCCTTCTTTTGATTGGTGTGAAATTCCTGTTGATAATTATATTGGCTCTCGTTTAGTACGATATGGATGGGGAGGATCTTTTGGAACTACGGCTGTCCCTCGTCTATTTAAAAAAAATGCAAAAACGTGGGGGGGACAACATGTCCATCCTTCTGTTACTTTTGTAGGTAAAAAAGGAAAACGCCTTAAAAACGCTTTTATCCATCATTTAGATAAAGATTTCTCCGATACACTTAAAAGATTTGATTCTTATACCACTGCCCGTGCAAAAGACTTGATTTTACAAAATAAGCACGAACGCGTCTCCACAAATATTCGCCGTTTTTTTACACGTTTTTACAAATGTTTCATTCGCCGAAAAGGCTATAAAGAAGGTTCTTTAGGTTTCGTTATAGCTCTTCTTACAGGATTATATCCTCTTGTTTCTGCTTTAAAAGCACAAGAAATTCTCAAAAAGAAAGTATCTTCTTCCTAATGAAAATTCTTCAAGCGATGAGTGGAAGCCCGAAAGGAGGCGCAGAAAACTTTTTTATGCGTCTCATTCCTCGTTTTCAACAAAAAGGATTATTGCAACAAGTTCTTCTTCGCCCCCAAAGTGCAAGAATAGAGAATCTTATGCAAAAAGGAATTCCATGTATTCCTACTTCTTTTAAAGGACCTTTGGATATTAAAAGTTCTTTTACCTTTTTTAAAACGATTCGGGCTTTTGAACCGGATATTGTTCTGACGTGGATGAATCGTGCAACAAGCTTCTGCCCCTCTTCCCCTTTTCTTAGAAAATTTCTCCCTCCTTTTCTACATATAGCTCGTTTAGGAGGATACTATAAATTAAATAATTACAAATACTGTGATTATCTTATTGGAAACACAAAAGGAATTGTTGCTTATCTAGAAAAAAACGGATGGCCTAAGGATCGTCTTGTTTATCTTCCCAACTTTGTTGAGCAGCCAGATCCCTCTGTCAAATCTATAGATCGCTCTCTATTTGATACCCCCCAAGATGTACCCCTTATCTTAGCCTTAGGACGACTTCATCCTAACAAAGGCTTTGATACTCTCTTGAAAGCTGCAGCTCATGTAAAGGAAGCATATTTTTGGATTATAGGAGAAGGACCTCTTCAAAAGGAACTTCTCTCTCTTGTAAATGAACTTCATATTCATTCTCGCGTTCGGTTTATCCCTTGGCAAGAAAATCCTAGTCCTTTTTATAAAGCAGCCGATATTTTTGTATGTCCTTCTCGGCATGAGCCCTTAGGAAATGTTATTTTAGAAGCTTGGAGTTACAACCTTCCTGTTGTTGCAACAGCTTCCCAAGGGGCTTTAGAACTTATAACTGAAGATCAAGGTAAACTTGTTCCTATTGATGATCCGCTTTCTATGGCTGGTACCTTAAATGCTCTTTTAAAACATCCAAAGGAAGGTGCTTCTTTAGGAGCTAAAGGTTTTTCTTTTGTAACACAGACCTTTAGTGTAGAAAAAGGTGTAGAGGCGTATCTAGCTTTTTTTCAGAAAATTCTTTCTTCTAAGAGAAAATAGTACATGTGTGGTATTGCAGGCATTATTAGTCAAAAGAAGACTCTCTCTTCCTCTATACCTGCTCTGTTTTCTGAAGCTCTTTCTCACAGAGGACCTGATGGAGAAGGCTTTTATCAGAAAAAGACTCTTCTTCAAGGTTCTATTTGTCTCGTTCACCGTCGGCTTGCAATTAATGATCCTGAAGGAGGCCAGCAACCTCTCCTCAAGAAAAAAGAAAACGGCTTTGATTTGGCTTTGATTATGAATGGAGAAATTTATAATGCTTCTTTATTGCAAAAAGAACTTCTGCAGCTAAATCCTTCTCTTACTTTTACAACACATTCCGACGCTGGCCCCTTATTAGATTTATATCTTCTTCATGGCCCTAAATTTCTAGAAAAACTGCAGGGTATGTACGCGCTTGCGCTTTATGATGAGGAGAAAGATCTTCTCCTTCTCGCACGGGATCCTTTCGGCATAAAACCTCTTTATTACGCTTTTAATAATAAAGAAATTGTCTTTGCTTCCGAAATAAAAGCAATCCTTTCTTATTTGCCAACGGTCCCTTCTCTCAATACTCAAAAGGAATTGGAACTTCTCAACCTTCAGTTTACTACAGGTTCTCAAACTATTTTTGAGGGGATTTTCCGGTTACTTCCTGGGGAATGCCTTTTAATTCATCAAGGAAAAATTCAAGAGCGATTTCTTAGAAAGGCTCTTTCTTATGAAACACCCTGTTCTTCTTATACTCTGGAAAAAGGACTTTCTCTTTTTTCTGACTATATAAAAGAAACGGTAGAGTCCCACCTTCTATCAGACGTTCCCGTAAGTCTTTATTACTCAGGTGGTGTAGATTCCACTATTCTCTTAAAAACATTGAATAATTTAGGGCATACAAAACTTCCTCTTTTCCGGGTGTTCTTTGAAGAAGAGTCTTTTTCTCCTCTTCCTGCTTCTCTTCAAGGAGATTTTTATCCTGTTTCTTTTAAAGAGGAAGATTTTTGGGATCTTTTGCCCTATGCCGCTTGGGCTTTAGATGATCCTGTAGCAGATTATGCTATGCTTCCCACCTTAAAGCTTGCGAAAGAAACGCACCAACAAGGTATCCGTGTTGCTCTAAGTGGTGAAGGAGGAGATGAAATCTTTGCTGGATATGGACGCTATAAAAAAGCTATTCGTCCTTGGTTTTTAGGAGGGAAAAAGCCACGCCTTACAGGAGCTCTTGAAAACTTATCTCTTCTGCGCTCTCCCTCTTCTTGGCGTCAAGAAATAGAAAAAGAAGAAAGGTTCTTATCTTCTTTTTCTACTTTGTCCGCTCTTCAAAAAGTACAAGCTCTTGATATCAAGGATTGGCTTCCGCATGACCTTCTTACCAAGGTAGATCGTTCGTTAATGGCCTTTGGTGTTGAAGGAAGACCTCCTTTCCTAGACCTATCTCTTGCTAGATTAGGATTTTTTCTGAAAGATAATCTAAAAATCCATAAAGGCCATGGGAAATACCTTCTTAAAGAGTGGCTTCATAGGCAGGTCCCTTCTTCTCATCCTTTTTCTAAGAAAAAAGGATTTACGGTTCCTCTCGCAAGATGGTTAGGCCCCAAAGCCTCTTTACTAGGTTCTCTTTTAATGCAACAAGAATGCTTAACAAAGTGGTGTTATCCAGAGTCCATAAAAAATCTTTTTTCTTCTTTTTCCAATACCAACAAAAAAAATTCCCACAGAACACTCGCCTGTTGGAATTTACTTTTTTATACACTTTGGTATAAGATCCATGTAGAAAAACGTCCCATAGGACCTGTTTTTGAATTACTTAAATCATAGCTGAGAATATATAAGGATTTTTTATGGCCGGCCATTCGCAATTTAAAAACATTATGCACCGCAAAGGAGCACAAGACGCCAAACGCGCGAAAATTTTTACTAAGCTTATACGCGAATTAACGGTTGCTGCCCGTGAAGGAGGACCAGATCCAGCTAATAATCCTCGCTTAAAAGCTGCTGTATATGCCGCCCGACAATCTAATATGCCTAAAGATACTATGGAACGTGCTATTAAAAGAGGAGCTGGCCATGAAGAAGGTACCTCTTATGAAGAAGTACGCTATGAAGGCTATGGACCAGGAGGAGTTGCTATTATCGTAGAAGGCCTTACAGATAATCGAAATCGTACTGTTCCTGAAGTCAGAACTGCTTTTTCTAAACATGGAGGAAGTTTGGGAGAAACCAATAGTGTTAGCTTTCTCTTTGATCGCAAAGGATATCTCTTTTTTCCAGCTTCTTGTGGCTCTTTCGATGCTCTTTTTGAAGCCGCTATTGAAGCAGGTGCAGAAGATGTTTCTTCTGATACCCAAGGGTACGAAGTTTATACAGACCCAGAATCTTTTAGTATTGTCCGAGATTTCTTGAGCCAAAAATTTGGAGAACCCGAAACGGCTCGTTTGACATGGATTCCTAAAACATTAGCACCTGTAGAAGGTGATACAGCACGTACTCTTTTAAAACTTATTGACGCTTTGGAAGATAATGATGATGTTCAGTTTGTCTATGCCAATTTTGATATGCCTTCTTCTTTGCTAGAAGATCTTTAATAGTGGGTAAAATTTATACTGATATTTAACCATCATTATAAAAATCTTTATAAACCTCTTGTGGCTCATTTGAAAACTTTCCTTTCTAAAACTATCTAGACCCACTTTTTTTTATACTTTATAAATAGTTATGGCTTTTTCCTTAAAAACAAATGCTCTTTCCTCTATTGCAGGAAATATTATTCAAAACTTCGCGCAATTTCTTTTATTCCTACTTGTTGTGCGGCTAGGTGATTCTAAAGCGCCAGGACTTTTTGCTTTAAGTTATGCAATATGTGCTCCAATATTTATGTTTTTTGAATTTAGACTTCACTTTGTTCAATTATCAGATGCAACGAATAAAAATACTTTAGCAGAATATTTTTTTCTAAGATTACTGGGGTGCTTTGCAGGTCTTTTTGTTGTTATTTTTCTTATTACTTGTTTTACCTTCCCTCCAGGTGCTATATGGCCAATTCTCTTTATTGCTTTAACAAAAGTTTTTGAATCTTTAGGAGAAATATATACAAGCTACGCCCAAAAAAACCATCATACTCCTATTTTATGTCTTTCTAAAACCTTACGAGGGTTTTTAAGTTTGGCTTTATTCGGAGGCGTACTATTTTTTAGTCAAGATTTATCTCTTTCCTGTGGGATGTTGGCACTTTCCAGCCTCGTTATTTTCTTTCTTTTTGATAAAAAAATCCCTTCTTTTCTTAAGCTAAATAGAAAAATTCAACTCAACATTGAAGAACTCAATAAGAAAACTCTTTCTACAATAAGCCATAAGAAAATTTATGCGCTATTCTACCAATGTGTTCCTCTAGGTGGTGTTTCTTTTCTTGCTTCTCTTAGCACTAACACTCCTAGGTATTTAATTGAGCACTATTTAGGGCTAGAAGCCTTAGGTGCCTATTCTGGAGCAAGTTATATTATGATTGCAAATGTGATGTTTATGACCTCTATTTTCCAACCTTTTATTTCTATTTTTGCTAATTTCTATCAGAATAAAGAAATAGGAAAATTTAAAAAGCTACTCCATACATTTTTAGGAGGATCTTTTTTGTATTCCGTTTTGTTTCTTTCGATTTTCTACTTTGGGGGAGATTTGCTTATTCAGCTTATTTATGGAAAAAACTTAACTATGGATAAAACTTTTTTAATGGTTCTTATGCTAGCTTCCTGCTTTAATTTTGTTGGTCTCTATCTTCTGTATTCTCTTACATCTACTGGTTTTTTTGGATTGCAGCTCTTTTTCTACATCGGAGACGTGATTTTAATGTTTTTATGTTGCTTATGTTTAATACCATTGTACGGCCTTTTAGGCGGTGCTATTTCTATGTTAATTGTAATGGTTTACCATATCACCATTGAATCCATCTTTTTATCCAAGCAATTAAACAAACAGCATGACAAATAAATGGCGTAACTCTATCTGTACCAAACACGAAGAGAAAATCGTTAAGACTTTTCCTTACCCCATTGATGTAGAGATCCATAAAAGCAAAGCCATGCATGGTTTATCTAAAAAAGCAGGTTTTGTGTTTCCTAAGATACTTTCCTATGATTTAGAAAACAAAGAAATAACATATCAATATATAGAAGATTTACATTCCATAAGGACTCTTTATTTAAGTTTTCTAAAAAACCAAGTAACGCCTTTCAACGCTATTACTGCTTTTGAAAAAAGCGGCGAAATGCTTGGTAAAATTCATAAAAACCTAAAATTAAACCAGAAAAGTTCCTGGCAACCACCTGCTTCTGTCGATAAGATATTTAGAAAGGAATTTAAAGGAGATTATAAAGAGATTTTACAAAATACTCCCCAGGCTTTTTTACACACAGATTTTGGTTTTTCAAATCTCTTTTTTACTTCCACTGAAGATTTGGTCCTACTAGATCCTTCTCCAAATAGTTATATAACTTTTAAGGCTGACACTTTCGGATCTATTTATCTTGATTTAGGTCTGATTTTAATGTGCATGGATGGATTAGTTCCTATAGCAGAAATACTCAATATAAGGCGAAACCGCGCCAAAATATTAAGCCAAGCTCTTATAAAAGGATATACTCGTCAAAATCCTATAAAAATAGACTATGAGTTGCTAAAAAAAATTAAACATGCCATAGCAAGATCCTATCTAAAGAAACGATACCCACCAGGCATTGCTCAATTAGCTTTTTATTACATGTACAATTTAGAAAGTAGGTAAAGCCTAACGGTGCAATGCTATTATAAAAAATGCTTGCGTGCCTAAAAATATTTTTCTACCTTTAAACAAAAAAGAAAGGCACCTTCTTTCTTAAGCCAGTCTCTATCTGCTTTATACGTTGGGCATAATTCATTTACTTTTTCCCAAAAAAACCGACTATGATTAAGAAATTTTAAATGCACAACTTCATGTATAGCTACATACTCCGCAACCGACAAAGGAGCAAAAGCTAATCTCCAGGAGAAAGAAAGAGAACCTTTACTGGTACAGCTTCCCCAACGACTTTTAAGATCTCTTACCTTTATAGCTGAAGGAGCTTTTCCTATCTTCTGTGCATAGTAGCGGCTCTTTTCTGTAAAAAAACGAAGAGCTTCTTGGCGAAAAAAAGAATCTAAAGTTACTTCTAAGTATCGCTCATGCCTTATTTGAACAAATATAAATCCTTTTTCTATCCAAGCTTTGTTTATAAATCCAAGACGCACCTTTATTTGATAATTTTCCCCAAAAAAACGGATGAAGGCGCCCTCTTTTATAATAATTTCTTCTTGTTTTATAGACTCTAATTTTTTTCCAATCCAAGATCTGGCTTGCTGCAAGAAATTTTCCACCAAATGCATACCTATACGATTAGGAGCAGTAACAAAAAGAGTTTTCCTATCTGCCGCAAATCTAAGAGTCATACGCCGTATATGAGATTTTTGAATGAAAGAAAGAAGGATTTTCTTATCCTCTATATATAGAAAGCTTAAATTGCCTGTACTATCTTTTACTATTTCCATAAAAAAATCTCTGTAAATATTAATGTGCAAACTTTCTTATCCTTCGAAAGATAAAAAAACAAATTCCCCCTAGGAAAAAGATAGGAAAAATCCATAAAAGTAAAGTATGGGGTTGTATACTATCTACTTCTTTAGCATCTGTTCCAAAGCGTTCTTCTAATATAGAAAGAAGCTCTTTTGACGACTTTCCTTCTTGTATACCATAAGCCAAAAAACATTGAATTTTCCGTGCTAAAGGTGCAGAAGATTCGGCTACCACTTGCCCTTCACACATGGGACATCGTACTTTGTAAATTAAAGTACGCCATTGTTTTTCTTGGTCAGGACTCAAAGAAAGATGACAGGGAAAAACTGCATTTCCCCATCCTAAATAAGGAAAAAAAAACCATAGAATAAGTATAAAAAGGGTTCTATTGAACAGCACGAATAGCTTTTTCTAGTCTTTGGATAGATTCATCTGATAACAAGGCTCCTTGTGTATGATGCTGGATAATTCCATTCGAATCCACGAGATAAGTTTCAGGCACTCCTCTAACCCCCCATTCAAATCCTACATCTCCATCCGAATCTAAACCAACTTGAGCAAAGGGATTACCATATTTAGAGAACCATTCTTCTATATTTTTAGCCGTATCACGGTAAGCAATGCCATATACTGGAATATTATATTTCTTAGAAATTTCGCCTATCATCTTATGTTCTACCCGACAAGAAAAACACCAAGAAGCAAAAAAAGTAAGAAGAAACGGTTTGCCTTTAAGTTCCTCCGACGATAATTCTTCACCTGTAATTGTTGAAAGAGAAAAAGAAGGGATAGGTTTACCAATCCAAGGAGAAGATCTTTCTATACTTCCTTTAGAAAGGAAAATATATACAAAGCTTGCTACCCCTATAACCACAAGAACAGCAATTAAAAAAGAAACTTTTTCCTTGAAATATAAATAGTCTAATTCGCCAAGATTTCTGAACAAAACAGCAATTCTTTCTGCTGGGTATTTATTTTTGCCGTAAACATTTCCAAGTCTTTCCATTTCCATTTCAAATTCTTTAATCTTC
>CAYUAL010000017.1:0-17236 GCA_964442815.1 uncultured Alphaproteobacteria bacterium
GAAGTCCAAATATTATTGCAGCCCGTTTGAAAGTGGTAGAGGAAGAAGTAAGAGAAAATCTTCCAGGTCTCTTATCTGCTACCTTACGAGAAGGGAGGATTGTTGGTTCATCTCATGCTGGCAAAACATTGCTTGGCTTAATGCCTGTTCCTCAGGAATCTAGCATATTCTCTGATACATCTTCTTTGTCTGTAGGCGCTTTCAGTATTACTCAGGTAAATGAATTTGATAGAGGGCGACCTCATCTTTTAGGTATCTCTTTAAGTTTTACATCTCCAGGAACTCCCGATTATTTAGCTGAACTTGAACTAGCCGTTGCTGGTGTGGTTGTAAAAAGCACGGTCACTCTTAAAATAGCAGGAATTAAACCTACGTTTATAGGTGTTCTTGCTGGAGCTATTGGTATGACTAGCAATGATCTTAAAATTCGGACGGAAATTGAAACGAATCTTCCTCCTTATATGAGAGGGGCTATGGTTGCTGCGGAGCTTCCTCGCGGGGATATCTCAGAATTAGAAGAGAGAGCTGCTTTGGCTTCTACTTTCGAAGCAAGGGCACGAGAGGCACAAAGAGACCTGGAAGAAATACGTAGAGATTTCCTGCAGCAAACGCAAAGACTAGGGGGAGAGCTTGAAGAGGTCCAACAAGCCAGATATTCTGTAGAGAGGGAACTTGTAGATGTTCGCCAGGAAAGAGATAGACTTAAGCAGCAATCTGCTGCAGCACAGGAAGAATTTACCAGGGAATATAACTCATTTCTGGAAAAAACAAGAGACTTGGAACAAAGGCTTTCTCAAGCTTACGCAGCTCAACGAGAGATGGAGGAACGGTTCACTCAAGAGCGTACCTCCCTTGTAGAAGACACAATGAGAGGAAAACAGTATTATGAGGAACTTGCTGAGCACAGGAGAATGGCAGAAGCCCGGCAAGCAATTGCGGAACGCGAACAGAGAAGCTTGGAGGAGCAGCTGCAAATGCTTAGACGGCAACTTGAGCAGGCTACTGAACAAACAAGGGCACTAGAGCTTAGGTATGAAGAAGAAGTAATTCCTCTAAGACAGCGTTTAACGGAAATGTCTTCAGCTTCTGCGGAAATTCCAGGGACCCCTGCTGCATTGATAGAGAGGCTTCAGCGTGAGTATAACATTGCTTGGGAAAAGACTTATACTGCAACCGCAGAAACAGAAGCTGCGCTTGTAGAAGATGCACGAAGAATTATGGATGTGATAGGTTACTTTAGAAAAGTTTATGGCCTCTAATTTCGTTAAGAAGTTTTGTGTATGACAGAACAAAAATGGGGCCTTTTAGGTCCCATTTTTTATTTAGGTATGGATAAAACTTTCTGAATAGCTTGGGCGGCTGTTTGGGAAGGAGAGAGAGTAGGATCTTTTGGCTGTAAAAGGGTTTGAACTTTTTTAAAGTAGTCTTTTTGTTTTTGTTGCTCTTCTTGAGAGGTAAGAAGCTTTTCTAAATGTTGGGCTAAAATCTCTGGAGTGCAGTTTTCTTGAAGGAGCTCAGGGATAACCATTTTTTTTAGCAAAATATTAGGCATGCCCACATAAGGGATGGCAAGCATTCGCTTTACGATAAAAGCTGTTAGAGGGCTGGCCTTATAAGTAATAAGGCTAGGAACCTCCGCACAAGCAAGTTCCAAAGTGACAGTACCCGAAGCAGCTAGAGCAATTGTTGAGGATTTAAAAGCTTCTTTTTTGTCTTCTTCATTTGTGGTGATATAAATAGGAACAGGACAAGGACACTTTTGAAGGGCAGCATGGATAGTCGCTTCAAACTTGGGGAAAGTAGGGAGAACGCAAGCAAAAGTAAACCCTTTATTATATAAAATCTGAATAGCTTTTAAAAAAATAGGCATGTGGCAATTCAGTTCGCTTGTTCGGCTACCAGGAAGAAGTAAAAGAAGGGGAAGCCCCTTTCCAATGTCATATTTTTTCCTGAAAGTTTCAGGGTTTATATCAGCGTAATTTGTTTCAATTAAAGGATGACCTATGAATGTCGTTGAAAGCTTATGTTTTTCAAAATAAAGAGGTTCAAAGGGAAAAAGGGTTAACAAATGCGTTAAAAATTTAGAAATCTTATAGGCACGTTTAGGCCTCCAAGCCCACACCGTGGGAGCTACCACGTGAATATGAGGAATAGGGGATTCTTTATGGAGTTTACGTAACGCTTTACCTAAACGAAAACTGAAAGCAGGGGCGTCAATTGTAATAACGGCGCTGGGAGAAAGCTGCGTAATAAATTGGGCAACAGTTTGAATGCGTTTTAGGATAGAAAGCGCTTTAGGAAGGATTTCTATAATACCAATAATAGCAAGTTCATCGAGGGGGAAAAGGCTAAAGAGGCCTTCCTTTTCCATTAAGGGGCCTCCAATACCTAGAAACTCTGCGGTAGGATAAAGTTCTTTTAATGCTTTTATCAGATTAGCTCCGAGCAGATCTCCAGAGGGTTCTCCTGCACAAATAAAGAAAAGAGGACGGTGAATAACAGAAAAAGAAAGCTTTTTTAAAGAAGGAAAATCTTTATAAAAACTAGAAAGAAAGGTGTCATGCATCTCATATGCAAGGGATAACTTTGTGTAATAGGAAGTTTCGGAAGTTCTTCGTAAGATAGCAGAACAATAGGGTATGGTCATTGGGAGCCCTTCCGTTACACCATGAAAAATGTCATCCCGCGGCTTGACCGCGGTATGGCAAATAAACTTATCTTTTTGATCGTTATTATAGCGAATTGGTGTTTAATAAGAAAAATTTCCATGAGAATCTACCGTAATACCTAGAAGGAAAAGACCTCGTTTATTAGCAATTTCAACGCATTTAGATTGATCTACAAAAAGAGTTTTATGGGCTTCAAAGGCTATCCCTTTAAATCCAAGAGTATCTAAAAGATTAAGGGTATTTGGGCCAAGAGTAGGAAGATCTGTACGAGTTTCTTGTCCAGGTTTGGAGAGCTTTATAAGAACGCCATGCTTAGTAGAAGAAGAAAGAGAATTGTGTAATTTTCTTACTTCAGCTGCACGTCGAATAAGCGCATCCGTTCCTTCAATGGCTTCTACTCCTAATACAAGCCCGTGATCTACAATAACAGATTGACCTACATCTACTTTACCAAGTGCATACGCAATAGTGGCACCACGCTTTATATCTTCTAAGTCTTGGGTAGAAGGAAAAGAAGCTGTGCATAAGCCTTTGCCCAAAAAGAGCGCTTCGCGGGGGAGGATATCGTGAATGCCTTTTACCGTGAAGTTCTCCTGTTCTAATTCTTTTACTAGGAAAGTTAAAAGGCCATCATCTCCTTTACCCGAAAAGCCAAATTTTAAGATTAACTTTGCGGTATACCCATCTGTTTTAAGATCTCTAAAAGAAGGTCTTTTTATAGAGCCAATGAGAACAAGTTCTTGGCAGTTTTCTTGCTTAAGTGTTTCGATCACTGTGCCGAGCTTCCCAATGGCACACCACTTATGTGGAAGAGCTGGAATAGAAAAACGAGATTCAAACAAGCTAGGGTCAGTATGACCTTCAAAAGCAATAACAAAGAAGGGTCGATGCGTTGTGATACAATGGTGAATAAGAGATTGAGGAAAAGTTCCTCCGCCTGCAAGAATACCTAACTTAGTCTTTGAGGTATCGAGAGAATTATTCTGCATTTTTAGGAAGGCATAAAGATCTATCAGTTTCTACACGCATGAAGTCGATGATATCCATTACAGCCTCATGGTCTTTAAAAAGCTCCGCAACATCCTCTAATCGTTCTGATAAGGTACCTTCTGGAGCAAATAAGAGACGATAGGCGTTGCGAAGAGAATGAATGCTTTCTCTGCTAAACCCCCGACGTTTTAATCCAATAACGTTAAGGCCAGAAAGACGAGCTCTATTTCCCATGACAGAACCATAAGGAATAACATCATTTTCTACGCCGGACATGCCTCCAATCATAGCGTGTTTGCCAATGCGGACATGTTGATGAACGGCACATAGGCCCCCTAAATTAGCAAACTCACCCACATGCACATGGCCGCCTAAAGTTGCATTATTAGCCATGGTAACTCCATTTCCTAGTTTACAATCATGGGCAATATGGGCGCCTACCATGAAGAAGCCATCATTTCCTATTTGAGTAATACCTCTATCTTGGATTGTGCCTCTGTGAATGGTAACGTGTTCTCTAATAATATTATTTTGTCCAATAACAAGTTCTGTCGGTTCTCCTTTATATCTTACCGATTGAGGAGCCCCTCCTAAACAGGCTAAGGAAAATACTTGTGTGTGTTGTCCTATAGTTGTCTTCCCCGTTATACTTACGTGGGCATGGAGATATACTCCATCAGCGAGGGTAACTTCAGGACCAATAATGCAGTAAGGACCAATGTAAACCCCTTTTCCTAGTTGCGCTCCTTTTTCTACAATGGCTGTGGGGTGAACGTAAATTTCTTTTAAAGGGGAAGCAGAAGAGGGGGAAGAGGACACGTAAATACCTAATTTATATGGGTTAAAATCTATTCATCCATGATCATTGCTGTGTATATGGCTTCAGCAACTAAAACATTATCTACAAAGGTTTTACCTTCAAATCGCCATACATTACCACGATGGCGTTGCTTTTTAACATGGATTTTTAGTGTGTCTCCTGGTCCTACTGGCTTACGGAAACGAGCTTCTTCTATCGACATAAAATAAACAAGGTTACCATTTTTCTTAGTGCCCATAGATTGAACAACCAGCACACCTGCCGTTTGAGCCATAGCTTCTACAATGAGAACCCCAGGCATAACGGGCTTTTCGGGAAAGTGCCCCTGAAAAAACCATTCATTAAGAGTAACGTTTTTGATGCCTACAGCACTTTCTCCAGGGACAACATCTTGGAGCTTGTCAATGAGCAGCATAGGATACCGATGAGGGATCATTTCCTGAATGCGCGTAATATCAATTACGTCACTCTTTGTAGAAGAAGAGAGATTTTCTGAAAGAGGAATAGAAGAAATTATAGAAGATGTCATAGGCGGACTTTTACTTTCAAAAAATTTAAAAGGTAGAACTCAAAAACACCATTTAAGCTTTACTCTGATCTTCTAAATTTTTCAAGAGTGCTATGTTTAAGCTCTTACCATCTGATAGATTTGGATATATTAGGAAAAGAGGATGATATTTACTTAAAGAAACTGGAAAAAATAGAAAATTGTCATTCTGAACTTGATTCAGAATCTTGTTATTAGAGATGCTGACTGCGAAGAAGCGGCGTAGCCAATTAAATTCAGTATTACATTAAGGTTAGAGCTAGAAGGATATCCGTCTAGCTCGTTATGATATAAAAAGTCTTTATTGCCCTATATTTATAATTTCACAGACTATAATTCCTATTCCAAAGAAGAATGAGAGTAGCCATAGGAGCTTATTTCGCAAAATAGGATAGAAAAAATCCTTTTGGAATTTAGCTTTATAAAGAAGATAGAGAGGAAGGATAAGGGTGATGATGACCAATATCATACCTGCAAAGCCTAAAGCCTTAATAAAAGCTTGGGGTATAAAAAAGGCAATCCCAAAAGGAAGCAAAAGCGTAAGGCCTACAAGACTCATGGGAGTTTTTTTCTCATGAGAGAAGGTATGGTCTTTATTTTTACTTAAGCCAGTTTCCCACATGCTTATGACACCTAAGCTAATCCCTATGGCAGAAGTTATAATAGCTAGTAAAGAAAGAGCCCATACAACAAGCTGCAAAGATTTCCAGGATGTGATTTCGCTAAGGGCTTCTATCAACTTACCTACCTCTATGGTGCCTTTCAATATTTCTTGATAGAGAGCCGGGTTATGGGAATGCAAAATGCCCAAAATGCTTACAGTCCATATTACATAAAGCACTAAGGGAAGAATGCTTCCCCAAAAGAAAGCACGCTTAAGCAAAATAGGATCTTTATCGCAGTAGCTTGTTAAAGGTTGAACCACAGCATTAAACCCAAAGGAAGTAAACACAGTCGGAAGAACAATGGCCCAAGAGCTTTTTTCTTTCCAGAAATCCGTGAGAAGAGGGAGGCTTTGTATTTGCACGTGTCCAATAAGCATGACAATGACAACCCCTATAACGACAACTAAACCTAGAAATAAGAGCTGATTAATCTTCTCCACATGCGAAAAGGCACATCTCAAAATACCTATTAACACAAGAAAGCATAAAGAAAGGATCAGCTCAAAACTTACAGGTTCTCCAGTAAATTTTTGAAGCAAGGACTGGACAATGGATGTTCCACCATATAAGTAAGCACAAAGAAGGGCATACCCTAAAAAGAGCATGCTAACAAAGCCTACTGCTTGCGAGAAGCGTCCACCATAGTATTTTCCTAAGTCTCCTAAGGAGAGACCTTTCCCAGCTTGAAGATTGAGTTCTAGGTTAATAAGGGTAGCGTAGTACATAACCGCCCAGGTAATTCCTAAGACGATTAAAGTAGGGAGTAGACCTAGTTTTGCAAAAGTCATGGGCAAGGCAAGCATACCTGCACCAATAGCTGTGCCGGCCACAAGACACACAGCACCTATAAATTTTTTATTCATGATAAAAAACCTTTATTTTGAAAGGGTTGATAATAAAAGAAAAAGGGGAGTTAAGATAAAAAGAATCTACAATGCGCGCTGGGGCGCATAATATGCGAAGAAATAAGAAAAAATGTTCGAAATTTTTAGATTCATTTTACTGTATAGAATATCTTTATAACCTATAGGCAAACTAGCAATTTCTCTTTTATAAATCAATAAATTTATTAAATTGGGTTGGGCAAAAATTTTTTAGATTATTTTTCTTTACAAAAGCATTTTTTTGGAGCACTGTAAGAATTGAAATATTACAAAAAAGATGTATAAAAATACTTTATGCATTTTTTTCATATGAGATCTGTAAAAAAACTTCTGGAAATTCATAGAAAAAGTGTCTATATAACCAGTACCAGGACGAAGAGCTTAAGTATAAGTGTAAGTCCTAAAGAGTTTTTAGAGTTCGGGCGCAAGGCCCGAAATTGGGTCCTTAGATGGACCCGTTACGTCTCCCAGACGTAAAGCCTCCCTGTTTAACTTGGCCCGGGTTCTCCCGGGCTTTTTTTTATGCAAAAAACAGTTTATCTTAGTACAAAACCCAGGGCGCAGGTTGTTATGGTTATTTAAACCATACTGAAAAAAGGAGGACGATTTTTGTACTCTCTCTTTTATTCTAAAATTTTCGCACTGCGTTATAAAGTAAAAGAATATAAGAGAGCAGTAATGGAGAATATTTCCCTAAAAGACACTGAAACCCAAGAAATTCGGCAAGTTGCTTTGAAGGTCTTTTTTGACCTATTAGCTGAAAAAGGCCTCTCTCAAATACGGATAGAAGAGATAGCGCAAGCCCTTTTTTTGCCGATAGATCAAGTAAGTGCGGTATTTCCGCATAAGTTTTCTTTCTTTGAGTCACTCCAGGAAAACCTAGAAGAGAAAATGGCTTCAGAATATGAGTCTTTTTCTGAATTATCTTTGAAAGATTTTCTTTTTGAAAGTATCATGCGTCGATTTGAGCTTTTGATGCCTTATAAACAGGGGCTTAGTGCCTTTTTAAAGTCTTTTCAGTCTTTCAGTATAATGGATTTAAAAGAGAAGGGAGAAGAAGGACTTGTTCTTCTGCAGTCTCTTCCTTTATTTTATAAGAATATGGAAAATATGCTTCTTAAATGGCAAGGACCGCAAGAGGAAAGAGCTGCTTATGAAAAGTTACAAACTTCTATCCCTTTCCTTATAGGACTTTGCATTGCTTATGGAATGGCAGGGCAAGTATGGGCAGAAGATACGGATCCTAGTCTGTCCCAAACTCTTGCAGCAGTGGATAGATATATAGACCTTTTATTGGGGCAGTTTAATTAATAAAAAGACATCCTCGGGCACCGACTCGAGGATCTGTGTAAGAGTATTAGAGATTCTCGGGTCAAGCTCGAGAATGACGTTCTTTTTTATTACCGAAACGGCGGATCATCCACACCTCGTAGCTTCCTGGAATGAAGTGCTTGGATGCCACTTTCTCGGAGAGCTATCATAGTCTCAAGGCCGACTTGAAGATGCTGGTCTACGCGTTCTTTATAGAATTTTTGTGCTGTGGAAGAAATTTTTATTTCGCCGTGTAAAGGCCTATCAGAAACACATAAAAGGGTTCCATAAGGTACACGGAGCCGAAATCCATTGGCTGCAATAGTCGCAGACTCCATATCCAAAGCAATGGCTCTACTTTGTTTAATGCGAGGAAGTAAGTCCTTAATGCGCAGTTCCCAATTTCGATTATCAGTCGTTAGCACAGTTCCAGTTCTAAGATGTAGTTTTAAGTCATCAGACTTAATGCCAGTTACTTCTTGGACGGCATCTTGTAAAGCCATCTGGACTTCTGCAATGGGGGGGAGAGGGATCCACTTAGGAAAATCTTCATCAAGAACATGGTCTTCTCGTAAATACCCGTGGGCCAGCACATAATCCCCTAGAGCTTGGGTATCATTAAATCCGGCACAATGACCTAGCATGATCCAACAATGAGGACGCAAAACAGCTAAGTGATCCGTAATATTTTTTGCGTTTGTAGGGCCGACGCCAATATTGATAAAAGTAATCCCATTACCATCTTCTCGAACAAGGTGATACGCCGGCATTTGAGGAAGATGTTGAGGAATATCTTCTTCTTTAGAGGTATATTGATTAGGGTAAGTTATTATATCTCCCGGCTCTACAAAATAAGAATACCCCTTGTCTTGCTCAAGGAGTGACTTTCCAAAAGCTGTAAAGGGGGGGATATAGCGCTGATAATTGGTCAACAAAATAAAGCGCTGAAAATGTTCTGGTGAGGTTCCAGTGTAGTGTTTTAACCTATGAAGAGAATAATCTATGCGGTCTGCTGTAAAAAGAGATAAGGGTTTAAACTCTTCAGAAGAAGAAGGTACATAAACACCATTGGCAATAGAATCATCAATAGTTTTTAAGTCAGGTAGCGTAAAGATATGGCGCAAAAGAAAGGAGGGGGCTGTGTGGGCAACAGATTCTTGCGGGTTTAAAGCAAAGGGTAAAGGGATGGACGTAGAACTTTCCCCGACAACAATAGGAACAATATGATTTTTTATAAGAAGTTGAAGCTGCTCTTGGTAATAAGGCCTTAAGAGATCCGGGCGTGTAATAGTGGTGCCATAAAGACCTGGAGAGAAGATTGTGCCATAAGAAGAGATAGACTCTGTAGCTAAAGAAAGATCTTTAGGGGTGATTTTTACCCCTAGGAAAGGGTAACAGGGTTGGTGCGAAAGAGAAAAACTTTCTTCTTTTCCTTCCGATAAAGCTCGGAGATAAGCAGCAAAATTTTCCCGAACGGTAGAAATATTCTTCTCATATAAATAGCACAAACGATCTAAAGCAGATTCAACCGTTGTGTGATAGGTAATATCCTTTATTTTACTAAAATCTTCAAAAGCATCCATAATTTCTCTTATATTTTTTATAAGGTTATAAGGAGAAATGAGAGTAAGTCAATCTGGGTATTATCTAATCCTATGATAAACCCATAAGAGCTTGGGAAAAAGAATGGGCATCAAAGGGGCGAAAGTCATCTTTGCTTTCTCCGAAACTGAGAGCATAAAGAGGAAGATTGAACTTTTCAGTAAGACCCAAAACAACACCGCCTTTAGCTGTTCCATCAAGTTTAGTAAGAATCATACCATCAATTTTAGCTTTTTCTTTATAGATTTCGACTTGTTTATAGGCATTTTGGCCCACTGTGGCATCTAGAACAATAAGAGCTAGATGCGGTGCAGAAGGATCTAGTTTTTGTAGGACACGGCGAATTTTTTCCAATTCCTCCATCAGGTTGGTATTGGTATGCAAACGTCCAGCCGTATCAATAATGAGTAAGTCCATATTATCTTGCTTTGCCTTTTCAAAAGCTTCAAAACACAAAGCTGCAGGATCAGATCCATGAGGTTTTGTATAAACAGGGATATTCAGTCGTTGTGCCCATACATCTAGTTGATCAATGGCGGCAGCACGAAAGGTATCCGCAGCTGCTAGCATTATTTTGAGCCCATGTCCTTGGAAGAAATGAGCAAGCTTTGCAATGGAGGTAGTCTTGCCGCTTCCATTGACACCAACCAGCATCAAAATAAAAGGTTTATGGGGAAAAGGAAGAGGAAAAGCGGCTTCATATTTTTTAAGGGAAGTCTCAATCTCTTGAGCGAGGATAGTACGGATTTCCTCATCGGTGCATTCTTGATGAAACTTTTGGCGTTTTAACGCTTCTATTAATTTTTCGCTGGTTTCAAGACCTACATCAGCTTGTATAAGAGCATCTTGAAGCTCTTCCAAACTCTTTTCATCCAGTGTTTTATGGGTAAAAACCTGTGTGATATTGGATGTAATTTGAGAAGAAGTCTTTTTAAGTCCTTCTTGAAGGCGTTTAAACCATCCTTTTTTTTCTGTCGTCATCGTATATCCTTAAAGCCAGGCAAGGGGAGAAATATGGGGGAAAAGAGGGGCTGATACAACATCCCCCTTTAGGAGAAGATTATCACGCATTTTAAGCTGCGCTTGTACAATGGTGCCTATCTGGACGCTGTGTTCCGGTATTTCTACAGATGCATAGGCTTCCGTGCGTCCGCGTGTAGAAGATTCTATAAGAATAGGGAGAGTTTTCCCTTGTAATGTATCAAGATATGCAGCGTGCTTCTTATCTCCAGCTTCGCGAAGAATCTTGGCGCGCTCTTTTATCACAGGTTTTGGAACTTGGGGCATACGGGCAGCTGGGGTATTAGGCCGCATAGAATAAGGGAAAATATGGAGATACGTAAGGTCTGCTTCTTCTATTAGATCAAGGCTAGATTGAAACATTTCTTCTGTTTCTGTTGGAAATCCTGCAATAATATCGGCCCCAAAGGTGCATTCTGGCCTTAAGGATCGTAGTCGTTGGCACGTATTTAAGATATCTTCTCGGACATGACGGCGTTTCATGCGTTTAAGAGTAAGGGTATGTCCCGCCTGTACGCTCAGATGGATGTGAGGCATAAGACGAGGCTCCTCAGCAAAAAGAGCATATAAATCTTCATCTATTTCCACAGGATCTAAGGAAGACAAGCGCAAGCGAGGAAGGGTAGGGACTTGGCGCAAAATACGTTTTAACGCTTGTCCCAATGTAGGAAAGCCAGGTAAGTCTTTGCCATAGTCTGTAATATCTACCCCTGTAAAAACGATTTCTTGATAGCCTTCTGCTACCAAATGGTTTACTTGAGAAAGAATTTCCCCTAAAGGGACACTACGGCTATTTCCTCTACCATAGGGGATTGTGCAAAATGTACAGCGATGATTGCATCCATTTTGAATCTCCACGAAAGCCCGGGCAATACCATCATACCGCGATACAAGAGGGGTAAGGGTTTGTGTTTTTTCAAAAATATTTCCCACTTGTGCTTTGGGAGAATCTGATTTTTGAATTGCTTGGAAAGCTTCAGGTTCTAGTTTTTCCGAGTTTCCTAAAACGAAAGAAACTTCCTCCATATTTGAGTAGGTGTCTTTATTGATTTGGGCAGAGCACCCCGTGACTATAATACGGGAAGAAGGTTTTTCTTTGGCTAGTTTACGAATAGCTTGGCGTGCTTGGCGCTCTGCTTCTTTTGTTACAGCGCAGGTATTAATAATAATTGTATCTTCCAATCCTGCTTTAATGGCATTCTCCCGAATAACTTCAGACTCATAGGCATTGAGCCTACAGCCAAAGGTAATCACTTCAACAGGGGAAGATGTTTGAGGCATGAAATAAAGAAAAGGGGTCCTTTTTATTTAAAGAAGAGCGCTTAAATGCTTTTTCTTAACATAAAGAAAAAAATCTTTCAAAGTATTAAAGTCAGTAGTCTTAACACCTAACAAATTTAAAAAAAGCTGTCATCCCGCTACTTGATAGCGGGGTCCAGGGTAACCTGAAAGACCTCTGGATCCCGCGGTCAAGCCGCGGTATGACATTTTTTTGTTTCATGTCCTAAATTTGTCAGGTGTTAAGGTCAGTAGATATACCTTCGGGTTGAAAACTAAGGCTATGTCTAGTTAAGCATATGCCTTCTTTACAAGTTTACAAATTATATTTAGACAAAAGAAGGAGGAGCTGTTGAAAGAGAAGGTTAATTTTATGGTTAAAAAAGTTGTATCGAGGCAAGTAAACTTTCTTTTATTTTTCCTTATGGTATTTCTTTTTTCTTTTTCTCAAGTAAGTATTTCTCAGGGGGGTACTCCGGAGGTTCAGAAAAAAATAATGAAGCGGCTTATTCCTTCTTTGGATAAGTTTATAACTACTTTAATTAATGAGAAAGGAGACCCTGGCTGTGTTTTTGCAATTGTGGGTCCGCAAGACATTTATTTTCTAAAGGCTTACGGTGTTAGGCAAGCAGGTAAGCGTGCCCCTTTAACGTCTAAAACTCTTTTTCAGTTAGGATCAGTTTCCAAATCCCTCATAGCAACTTTAGTACTGCGACTTCAAGCGCAAAAGAAGATTTCTATAGAGACTCCAGTAACAGCCTATCTTAAGGATTTTAAACTTCGCGGGCAAAAAGATCCTCTATGCATTAAACATATTCTGAGCCATACAAGTGGCGTTCCTCGCTTTGGTTTTAATGCCCTTATTGAAAATTTTTCTTCTCGCAAGGTCCTTTTTCAAAGGTTACAAAATACACCCCTAAAAGCACAACCAGGAGCTTCTTTCGATTACCACAATGTCATGTTTAGTCTTGTAGAAGAAATTCTTTCTACTTCTATGGAACAGCCTTTTGAAAAAATCCTTCAAGAACACTTATTTATCCCTCTCCAAATGAAGCATGCTTCCATAGGTTTGGATGCCCTTATGAAAGCAAAAGATCGTGCAGTTCCTCACATTGTTAATAAAAAAGGAAAGATAGTTTCTCTAAAAAATTATTATACTCCTTATTATAATGTGAGTGCAGCAGGAGGGGTTAACGCTTGTATGGAAGATCTTATTCCTTTTCTTCAGTTGCAGCTTGGAGGTTTTCCTCATCTTCTTTCTTCTCAAGAAAAAGAACTACTTCATAAATCTCAAGTTACCTCAGAGATACTGCCATATTGGCTAAGAGATTATTCTGAAAATGTGAAGAAAACAGGATATGCTCTGGGATGGCATTGGATGGATTATAAAGGTGAACGCGTTCTTCTTCATGGAGGCTGGGTAAAAGGGTTTACTCCATGTATTGTCTTTTTACCTCAATACAATATTGGGTTTATTATCCTCCATCATGCGGAAACTGGCTTGACACGTAAGACAATTTTTAAATTTTTAGATCTATATTTAAAGCTTCTGCCTCAAGGTAAACAGAAAAACGTATGGGTTACATAATTTTCTAAATCTTAAATTGGATGGCTATAAGATAATAATAGGTATTATATAGAACGGTTTATCCAATCAGCTAAACTGGATTTAGGCACACTTCCAACCTTGCGATCTACAATTTGACCGCCTTTAAAAAGAAGAAGGGTAGGGATACCAGAAATTCCAAAGTGACCAGGCGTTAAAGGATTTTCATCTACGTTAATTTTTACGATTTTTACTTTATCTTTATATTCTTCTGACAGTTCATCCAAAACAGGAGCAATCATACGGC
Source organism: uncultured Alphaproteobacteria bacterium (assembly GCA_964442815.1). Classification (GTDB taxonomy): domain Bacteria; phylum Pseudomonadota; class Alphaproteobacteria; order 16-39-46; family 16-39-46; genus CAYUAL01. The sequence continues at coordinate 13,640 of CAYUAL010000017.1, forward strand.
AAGGCCCGCACCAAGGGGCCCAGAAATCAACTACAACAGGGAGAGAGGATTCTATTACTTCTTTTGGAAAGGTGGCGTCTGTTACGGCTGTAGTCATTTTTTTGATTCTCCGAGGTTATATAAGAACTGTCATCCTAAACAATGTCATTCTCGGGTTTGACCCGAGAATCTATTTGCTCTGGAAGAGATACTTGTGTCAAGCACGAGTATGACATTTTTAAAAGTATATAAACTCTAAGAAAACACCTTAAAAAAATCAAGAGTCCTTACGGAAATTATTTTATCTTTACAAGAACATCTTTAAGAGAAGTTGCGATTTTTATGAGAGGATAATTTCTTTTTAATTCTTCTTGTTTAGCCACAGGTAAATGAGCAGCTAAAAAAGCGGTGGGTAACCCAGCAGCAAGAGCAGAAGTAACACCTGTTAGAGAATCTTCCACTGCGAGAGAATGCTCTTTATTACATCCTGAAATCTCAAGCGCTTTTGCATAGGGGTCAGGATGGGGTTTACCTCGACCTCCCGTTTCTCCGTCTATGATGAAGGAAATAAAAGTCTCTAAGGAATTATCTTTTACCCACTTTTCAATGAGGGTTCTATTATTAGAAGTAACAATACCGACAATCCAACCACAAGAACAGGCTGTTTTTATTAGATCTAGGGCGTAGGGGAGAGAGGTAATATCTTGATATAAACTTTCTAAAATAGTGTCATATTGAACTTTAAAATTCTCGAAAGAGACGGGGATGTTGTACTGTTGGAGAATATTTTTTAAATAAACATGTGTAGGAGGGCCAGCTAAAGCATGGAATTCTTCTTCGGATCCCATCTTACCATGTTGTTCAAGAAGTTTATCATATGCTTCTTTTATAAGATGCATACTCTCAATAAGCGTGCCGTCGAAATCTAAGAAAAGTCCTTTTTTTGCCATATTAAATATACCCTCTTCTACAGAAGAAAAAGTGTAGCAAATCCTAAGAAAGCAGCATACCCAAAAATATCCGTCGTAGTAACTAATAGAGGACCACTGGCAACAGCAGGATCAAACCCCATGCGTTTAATGGTAATAGGTAGAAAAACGCCTGCGAGAGCTGCCCAGACCATATTAAAGATAAGAGCGCCTGCTAGGATTCCAGCGAGGCCAGGATCTTTATAATAGCCTACGGCTACAATAACGAGTATAAGCGCAAAAAAAACGCCATTTAAGGCGCCAATAAGAAGTTCTTTAAAAATAGCGCGGCTTTGATTTTGTCCGCGTAAATCGTAGGTGGCCAAGGCTCGTACTGTAATGGTCACTGCTTGCATGCCGGCATTGCCTCCCATGGCGGCTACAATGGGCATCAATACAGCCAAAACAATCATACGCTCAATGGATGTAGTAAACTGAGAAATCACAGTGGTCGTGAGTAAAGCATCAATAAGGGTAACGGACAGCCACCCTACGCGTCGATAAAAAGATTCAAATAAAGGGGTATGAAAGTCAGTTTCACCCACTCCAGCTAATTTGAAGACTTCTTTTTCTGTTTCTTCTTCTACGATAGGAATCATATCATCTGCAGTGATGACGCCTAATAACTTGTTGTTTTCATTGACAACAGGAGCAGATACTAAATTGTAATGCTGGAAAAGGAAAGCAACATCCTTTTGATCCATTGTGACAAGAATGGGAGGGATTTCTCCTTCTAGAAGACTTTTTAGTTTATCTGCATCGTTTGCGCGCATGAGCTTGTTTAAGCTAACAGTACCTAGAAGCTTATATTTTGGATCTACAACAAAGATATCATAAAAGGCACCAGGTAGGTCTTTACCTGTACGGATAAAATGGAGCGTTTGCTCTACAGACCAAAAAGGTGGCACAACAACAATTTCTTGCTGCATAAGCCGCCCTGCAGACTCTTCAGGATAAGAAAGAACTTGCTCTAAAGTAGCGCGTTCTCGTGCGGGAATAGAGCGTAAAATATCTTGCTGCTGCTCCGGCTCTAAAGATTCAATGATGGAAAGAGCGTCATCACTATCCAACTCCATTAAAGCTTTTGATAGGGTTTCGGCACCCATTTTATGAATAACTTTTTCTCGAACGGATTCTTCTAAGAAAGAAAGCACCTCAGGATCCAAATTGGGTCCTATGATATCTAGAAGCTCGTCCCGATCAGAGGTAGAGAGGGATTCAATAAGGTCTGCAAGGTCGGCGACGTGGAGAGAGGAAATGAGATCTTTAACACGAGAAATTTCTCCCCAATTTAAAAAGTCAGAAATATTTTGGATAAAATCATTAGATACGTGTAGTGGGGAATCTTCTAACTCAGGTACTTCTAAAGAAGAATAAGAAGGGGGAATAAATTCTGGAGACGCTTGAGGAATTTCTAGGTGATCAGAAAGAGAAGGGGCAGAAGACTTTTTTTTATTAAGAGAGGATGTCTTTTTTATATGTTGAGAGGAGGAGGATTTTTTTTTCTTAGGGGTTTTTTTAGAATCAAAAGAAATGTCAACGAGAAACGTCACCTTAAAATTAAAAAATTTCTAAAAAAACATAATTATGTCGTACATCCTAAGACAAAAAGTCTTTAAAAAATGGTGCGGTCGAGAAGACTCGAACTTCCACGGGTCATCCCCACAGCGACCTCAACGCTGCGCGTCTACCAATTCCGCCACGACCGCGACGTTTATTTGAAGCATTCTTTATGGCAATATCAGGCTTTATATTCGTTTGCAAGAATTATTTATTCAATACTTGCTTAAAAGGGCTACTAATAAGGAGCAGTCTTACAAGGTATAACAGGATAGCCACACCCCATTAGGAGGTTGCGGGTTTCATAGAGCGGAAGCCCCATGACATTAGTAAAGGATCCATTGATGTTTTTAATAAAGGCACCGGCAAAGCCATGAATAGCATAGCCTCCACACCGTCCTTCCCATTCTTTAGAATCAAGATAGGCTTGTTTTTCTTCTTGAGAGAGGTGTTTAAAGCTAATCCGCGTCATAACGAGTTTTGTCCGTATCTCTCCTGAAGGAGGGATAAGGCAAACCCCTGTATAGGCCCTATGATTCCCTCCTGACAGCATATCAAGATACATAGAAGCTTCTTTCACGTTTACAGGGGTAGGAAGAATGCGCCTTCCACAGGCTAAAACCGTATCGGCTGCTAAGATATAAGAGGAGGAAGTGTCTTTAAAGACTTTTAAAGCTTTTTGTTGTGCAAGACGTAAAACAAGATCTTGAGGGCGTTCTTTTTTAAGAGGTGTTTCATCAATATGAGGGGCTATGACTTCAAAAGAAGTTATACCTAAAGTTCGCAGCAACTCTTGTCTGCGAGGAGACGAAGAAGCAAGAACGAGCATTCTTATTTTTCTCGGAAAGAGATACGTCCTTTTGTAAGGTCATAAGGGGTCATCTCAACCATCACCTTATCCCCAACCAGAACACGAATCCTATTCTTTCTCATTTTTCCAGAAGTATGTGCCAATACAACGTGACCATTTTCTAAAGTAACACGAAACATGGCATTGGGAAGTAATTCCGTTACAACGCCTGGGAATTCCATTAAGTCTTCTTTTGACATGAGGTTAAGCCTAAAAATCCTTTCTTAATAATAGTAAATG
>CAYUAL010000018.1:0-15906 GCA_964442815.1 uncultured Alphaproteobacteria bacterium
CATACGCTTAAAATTCCTTTTTATGTGCGAAAAAGGCCTATTTTGGTGGGGCCCATCGTCCGGCCTATTTTTTTGAATGAACCAAAATCCAAAAACCAAAAAGAAGAATTTGTTTTTGTTGTTTTTGGTGGCAGCCAAGGAGCCAATAAGCTTGTTAAAAGTACCATAGAAGGACTTTGTTTATTACCTCAAAACCTGCAAAAAAAGATTCATCTTGTCCTTCAGGTTCCAGAGTCTCTTTTGGGCTGGGTAGAAGAACACGCAAAACCTTTAAAGCTTAAAAAGTTTGAATATGCGTCATTTTTTTCAGATATGCAGAATAAAATGACTGAAGCTTCTTTTATCATGGCTAGAGCAGGCGCTTCTACAGTGGGGGAGATTCTCGCTATGCATAAGCCTTGTTTATTTGTGCCTTATCCGTACGCGACAGACCATCATCAAGTAGAAAATGCTAAAAGGCTCGTTGATTTAGATCTTGGATGGATGGTATTAGATAAAGATTTAATGCCAGAATTCTTAGAAAAAAAACTAGAATCTTTCTTACAATATCCAGCTCTCTTAAAGGAAAAAGAAAAGAATTTTTATAAGAAAATCATTCCTTTCCGGCCGGAAAATAGCCTTAAGAAAATCCTTTCATATCTTTTAGAAAAATAACTTCCTTAAAGAAGTCATCAAATAATTATCCCATAGAAACCTAGAAATCCATTGGGGTACACTTGCCATTAGGAAGAAAGGGGAAGTAAAGGCAACATGGGGATGTCGATGAAAATTATGGATTCCATAGGTTTTTCTTAAAACATCTCGTGGAATAATAAACTTATTTTCAGGATACATAGCAAGCAAAGCACTTAAAAGAGCTTGATCATGAAGGTGTGCTCCAAAGTGAGGAATTTGGTTTTTAGGATCCAATGGCGTATCTGTGAGGGCATCCTTATTCTCACAAGCTTTTAACCATTTAGAGATAAATTCTCTCGTTTCTTTTGTATTTTTTATAAATAAGAATGTTCCCCACAGCGCTTGTTGCGTAAGGATATCCGGTGTCACTGGCAATGGTAAAGCTTGGTACGCTTCTTTCTTAAGTTGGTGTCCTAGTGGGATAGGTTTCCCGTAGCCCACTAATACCATATCATATTTTTTTAGAAGTTCTAAAATTTTGGTTATTGGTTTCTTAAAGAAAACCCCTGAATCAAGATAAAATATAATAGAATTATCAGGTAATTCATTCATGGTTTTTAAGATAAAATAAGGTTTCCATAGCCAATATCCTGCCCCTCTAGGAAGTTCTAAAATTTCTTTATTTTTCTTGTAGAATTCAGGATCTATTTGCCCACGTCTATAGTTATAAATAATGTCGAATCCTTTATCTGAGGCGCTTGCGCTTAAGTTTTGTTGGTTTCTAAAGAATACTTCATGTCCATCCGCATAAGAAACCAGGACAACAAGAGGGCGTTGTTTAAATTCTTTATCAATTACTTCTGGTATGACAACGGGATTAACAGGTGTCATCGAAGGATCATTTTTCCATAAGACGAAGAAAAAAAGTAAGAATAAAAGCCCTAAAAAGGTATAAACACTTTTTTTAAGAAGGCGCATATAATGATCCTATCACGCGTTATTTTTTTATGTTTTTGGTTGTATTTTTTTTGATAGAGCTTGTAAAGCTTTTTCCAATTCTGTTTGAAAACCCATTAAGGTTAAGGTTCCGCCAGAATGTATAAGAAGAATATTACCTCTTAATTCATTTTCTTTAATAATTTTTTCGGACTCATATAACAATTTATTGGAATAAATAGGGTCTGTCAGGAATCCCTCTGTGCGAGAAACTTTTATAATATGTTCAAAGATTGTTTGATTCGTAGAACCAAAAGACTTTGCATTAGTAGGGATATAGAAAAAGAGATTTTCGGTAGGAAGAGATGGTAAAGGAAGAAGCTTTTTCACTACTTCATAGAAATAAGATAATTTCTTTAAAAACTCTTCTTTTGTATCAGCTAAGAGAAGAATGTGAATAGGTGGTGTTTTCTGAAGGAATAAGAACCCTAATATAAGGCCAATGGCTGTAAACCCAGTTCCGGCTTCTATAAAAATATGATCAAAAGTTATGTGTACTTCTTGTTCATTTTCTATGATGTCTAGAGGTAATGTCAAAGCGCCAGGGAGGGATTCTTTTTGGCAAGCGCCTTCTTCAATAACGAAGCAATCTGGATAAGAGCCTAAAATCGTATCTAAATTTTTCCACTCTTCTTTAGGAATCCAATGCATTTGAGAATCTGGAATAAAAAGAGAAGTTAATAAAAAATTTCCTTCATATTTAGAAGGTTCAGGCCCCCTCAACAATAAAAGAGGCGTGATATCGTTCTCAATTAAAAGCTGGGCACATCCTAAGACATTATTAGAATAGGGGCCTCCAATAACAACGGCTTTTTTCTTTCCCGATTTAAGAATAGTAGGCAGAAGAGACTGATATTTGCGATTTTTAGAACCGCTAATGCTAGAACCAATCTCATCCTCTCTTTTAATAAAAACTTTTGTGTCAGGTGCTTGTATGCTTTTGAGCGGATGGATACGGGAGTGTAAAAACCTCTGGATAAAAGGGTGTATAGTTGAAGAAAGCTTTTCTTCTAGTATTATCATGATGATATTTTATTAAGCTCGCTTCTAAAAACAATACTTCCAAAAAAGAGGATTTTATTTTTTTCTAACTTTAATTTCGTAAAGGTCAGGCCTGCCTTGTTGAAGCATTTTTATTTGAGAATCAGAATGTCCTTCTATAAATCTGACTCCAATTTTCTTAAGCGCTTCTTTTAATTTGGGGTCTTTAAGAGCTTCAGCTATAGCTTTTTGTTTCTTCAGATTTTTTCCATTATAAGAGGCATAATATAAAGTATCATGGAGAGGGTAATCTACATCCTCAGGATGTTTGTTATCGATAGTTGCAAGTCCGACATTAGAATCTTCCCGTTTTTTAAAATATATTATCCAAAGAGGATAGGGAACAGCGACTATATCGTATCCTAATTCGTTAATGGATCTGTGGATAAATTGATCTTCTAATAGCACTATATAAGGACTTTCGCCGGTTTGCTTAATTTTATCATAAGGTAGACCCGTGTAGAGAGCAAAGCTTCTTTTTGTAAGACCAGAAATTGCTCCTAAAGAAATCTTTAAAGGGCGGTCCATATTTTTGAAAGGTCTGCCTTCAATCGTATTTTGGGTTATTTGTTTTAAGTCTAAAGCTGTTAAATTTAATGGTCCTTCCCCTAACGTTTTCTTGTTATAAAATATAGCGATGGGAACTTGGTATCCTATGGTTGTAGTTAGATTATCTTTGGGTCGGCCATATAGTCCTATATGCCCTTCATTGAGAGCATTATAAGCTTCGTAATGAGGTATATATTTTATAGCAACCTCTTCAGGATTTACGCCTTGCTTTAAAAGAGCTTGATCCAAGGCTGGACGTACAAACTTAAGCATCTTTTCGGTTGTATATGTACCGGTAATATAGGTAATAGGCAGATTGGAGTGAGCAGGAAGATTGACTAGAGCAAAAGTTAAAAAAAACAAAGTTTTTGTAAGAAGTTTCATAGCATTACCTTTATTGTTGTTAGAGCTTAGTTATTTAATCATTCAGGTAAAAAGGGAGAATTTCTTTTTATTAAAATAAGATACTGTACTCAAAAAAGAAACAATAAAATTATGCAAGCTTTTATAGTAGAGATTGTTCCTCAATAGAAGCGCGTATTCCTTACTAAGAAGTATCTTAATTATAAAATAAATGCAAAAAATAAATATAAGTAATGCAATAATCATATAAATAAAAATATAGTATTATTTAATATATTTTTGTCCAAATAATAAAAAATATTGACAAGTATTTTTCTAGTTTGCCAAAGTTCAAGAATACACCCTCCCTATATAAAAGGTTGGCACATTAAAAGGTACAAATTATTTAAGGAGAATATTATGAAAAGAAGCTCCTGGGAATCTTGGGAATTTGCTTTTTTAGAAGAAGCTTATAGACAAAAGTATTCCTTGAAAGAAATTGCTACATTTTTAGAACGCAGCCTTGCGGCTATTAATAAAGTTCTTATTCGGTCCCGTATTCGAGAGCGGTATCAAATAGAAAGAAAAGCAACTTCCCAGTCTTTCAAAAAATATAACACTCTTGAGATGATTTACGAGGAGTTAAAAAGGAAAGGGCATAGTATTTCTTTGAAAAAGATATCTGATCGTCCACAAAAAAAGGAAAAGAAAAATCCTGATGTTGCTTGGCTTTTGCGTTCTGAGATTGTTTTTGAACCAGGGGATATGCCTATTAAAAAGAGTAAAAAGAAAGAAGTCTTTCATTTTCAAACCATTGATATAGTATTAGAGTGGCTTAAAGACCAAGGTTTTACAGTGCGCAGAGTCCCTGAAAGCGAAGTGCTTCCTTATATTAAATCAGGGCATACTGGTCCTTGGTTTGAAGTTTATATTCCATTTCTTTTTAAAAAGTCTCCACGAATTTTAAAGTCTCAAAGTCAGCTTCTTCTTTTAGTAAACAAGATGCGTTTGAAAAAATCTTTGCCTCCTTATTATCTTAGTGATGTGACAGAATGGTAGGAGCAAGGGAAAAATGGGGTACTCTATTCTAAAAAAGCGTAAAAGAGGACGCGTATATAAAGGAACATTAGGAAGGCCTAAGAAGAAAACATCTCAAGAGGAAGGTCCTACCCAAGAGCTTGTTCAAAGACGGCAACAATTGTATGGAGAAAGAAGCTTGAATTCCTCAGATCAAAAAGAAAGAACTGATGTATTATCTTCTTTGTGTGGGTCTTCCTTGGGTTTTTTAAGATTACAGGGTGTTTTAAGTTCGCAAGAATATAAGACAGCAGAATGGTTTAGGAGTCTTGCATATAGTTGGCGTATGTATGCTAAAAGCCCAAGCTATGTGGTATCTAAATTTTCTCCCATTTTAAATAAGCAAAAGACTTATCAAAAAGAAGTGCTTGCTATGGATCCTCGGGAAGAGGAAAGGCAGGAACGAATTGAGGATATACTGGAAGCTATAACGAAACTTTTTCAAAAGGAGAGTCCATTAGTACGCAAGACGTTTAACGCTATTATTCTAGAAGATGCGTTAACGCAAGATATAAGAGCTTTTTTGCTTAAAAGAGCATCTCAAAATAGACAAGAAATAAAAGAAGAGCGAAATGCGAAGTATCTTATTGACGCTCTTAAAAAGGGAATTGCAATTGTAGGAGAAACACGAAAACAAGTTAGAAACCCTCATTTATAAAACCCAAGAATCACCCCAGGAGAGGTGTTTGGCTTTTGTGAATACTTCTTTTTGGCGTTTAGAAACAGTTATCCGAGATTCTTCACCTGTAGGGGTACACAGGTCTAAGTGTATATGGCCTTTGCGTAGGAGAGGTTTTTTTATAATGCGCGCAGGGGCTGGTGTTTCTGGTGCTCCTCGTTTTATAATCAGATAAGAGAACTTTTCTTGCTCATAGGGAAGGGAACCCTCTTTGAGATAAGTATGGACCTTGGATCGGGGAACATGAACAGAAAAGTGGCACCAGTCTTGTTTGGACTCTAGAGGGCAAGTATAGGCATGGGGACACGGAGCTAAGATATAACAAGCGTCAGAAAGTTCAGGCTGAGTAAAGAAAGGCCTGGCTTTTAAAAGAGAATGAAAACCTTCAGGCGTGCCAGGGTTTATGATAACGAGAACCTCTTTTGTCTTTTCCCAAGCTTTTCCTAGAAGAGAATCATAAGTATTAGAAGGAAGTTCTCCTAAGACATAGCTGAGGATGGTCATATCATAGCTGCCTTCAAAAAGGGCAGAAAGAAGATTTTTCTGCTTCCATAAGGGCGTCACGGAAGGATAAAGAGCAGAAGAAATCTGCTGACTAAGCTCTATAAAAAAAGGATTTTCTTCGACGGCAGTAACAGCTTGAAAGGTAGGGAATATATTAAAGCTAGTCCATATGGCGCTTCCTGGGCCAGAGCCTAAATCCAAAAGGTTGCGAGGACAAAAGGAAGGAAGGGCTTGCTTTAAACGCTTTAATACATCAGAAAGAACGGCCATTGTTGCAGGCATGCGTCCAAGGCTATAAGCAAAAGCTTCTTCTTTTGAGAAACCAACGGAAGAAGATTTTTGCTTTGTTTGGTATGTAGCGCTTAAGTGTGAGTAGGACTGCCTTAACTCTTTAAGATTAAGTCCTTCTCTTTGAGAAAGCTGGATTAAGAAATCAACAAGTTGCAGGGCAGAAATATCCGACACAGGGTCATCTCATGCAGATTTGAGAAAACATCGAGCTACTTTACCTCTCCCCTTGTGGGAGAGGTCGGCGCGTAACGGCGGGTGAGGGGTATTTAAAATTATCTCCAAAGCTTCCTTCTAAATTACCCTGCACTTCATTATTCCAGAAATATCTAACCGTAAATCCATTCTTTTCAAGTGTCTGCATGGGATAGTATCTTATTCTACACCTCACCCGCTCCTTCGGAGCGACCTCTCCCACAAGGGGAGAGGTAAGGTATTTCATCCTAAAAATAACTTGGCTCTTAAGAAAAGATTGTAAACTTTCATAAGGTGACCTTGATATCCGGTATAAAAAGGGAGGTACCCCCTCCTAGTCAACCATCATATTACGTGTCGCGGATGGCAGCGTAACAACAAGGCCATCTAGATCGTCGCTCATAATGATTTGGCATCCAAGGCGCGAGGTATGCGTCAATCCAAAAGCAAGATCTAGCATGTCTTCCTCATCTTCAGTTGCTGTAGAAAGTTGATCATACCATTCTGGATCCACGATAACATGGCAGGTAGAGCAAGCCAGAGAGCCCTCACACGCGCCTTCTAAGGGAATATCATGCTGATGCGCAATTTCCATAACAGAAAGGCCCACAGGGGCATCTATAATTTTTTCTTTTCCATCCGGGTAACGAAAAATAAGTCTTGGCATAAAAAATCCTAATAATTTTGTTTAGTAGTTTAAAAGACCCTGCTCACGCAAGCGTTCATGTAAATAAGAAAGAGCCGTGTGTTTCTCAGAGAGGCGTACCTTATTTTGGGGATGTAAGAAAAGAACCAAAGAATGACGCTCCTCGTTTTGATGATGTGGAGGGTTAACAACACGGTGTGAAGTAGATCTATAATATCTTTGCGTTAAATGTTCAAGCATATCTCCAACATTTACGATAATAGTACCTGCATCTCCTTGAATATCATGCCAATTTCCATATACGTCCATTACTTGGAGACCTGGAGCTGTTGCGTAAGGATAAACAGTTAAAAAGTTAATATCTTCATGGGCAGCAGCTCGAATGGCTTCATGCTCTTCTTGACCACTCAGAGAGGGGTAGTGAACAGAACGCATTAAAGTAGCTTCGCTATCTTTTACCATTTCAGATAAAGGCATGGAAAAGTTAGAGCGAATTTCTTGAGGAACATGGGACTCAATCCAGGTCAGAAATTCTTGTCCAAGTGTAGAAAGCTCTTGGTAAAGTTGTTTTGAAGAAGCCTTAGGTCCTTCTGGCATACGGCCCCACGTGGTGTAGTGGTAAAACTCTTTTAAATCTTTTGCTTTATAACCTTTGGCGTTTTCAGCTCGGAAAGGGAAATAGCCTTCTTGTGTACCTTTGGCAAGCGGGTCATAGAGGAATTTATTTTTATATTCAGGAGGTTGTTGAAAGAAAGTAATCCAGTCTTCATACGTTTGCTTAATGAGGTCTTTAGAAATAGGGTGATCTGTAATAAGAGCAAATCCCGTTTTTTTTAAGGATTCTGAGAATTTATAAGAAGCATCTTTATCACGATAACTGACTGTATCTACATACATATAAATCCCCCACTTTAATAAAGGCCCCTAAGATTCTTACTGATTAGTTAAAAAATCTCAAGAAAAAAGATGTTAATTAAGAAATATTGCAAAAGGAGACTCATTTAACATTAGAGCCTTAAGATTTACCTATGGACTTTAGGGACAGGCCCGTATTAAGCATAAGGGTCGTCTTGGGTTAAATAATTCTGCACATAGAGACGGACGCCTTCCTCCAAAGATGTAAAAGGCTTTTCATAGCCTGCTTTTCTTAAGTTGGAAGTGTCTGCTTCGGTGAAGTTTTGGTATTTAGCTTTAAGCGTTTGGGGCATATCAAAGAACTCAATTTCAGGTGTTTTTTGTAACGTAGAAAAGATAGCTTTTGCAAGGTCACTAAAAGTCCTGGCATGGCCTGTTCCTACATTAAAGATCCCGCTTTTGTTAGGATGCTGATAAAACCAAAGAATAATATCCACGCAATCTTCTACCCAAATAAAGTCTCTTATTTGCCCTCCATCTTCGTATTGAGGGTCGGTGGATTTAAAAAGGCGAGCGACGCCTTTTTCAACGATTTGGGGATATAAAACAGCAACTACGCTACGCTGTCCGCCTTTATGATATTCATTAGGGCCGTATACATTGAAAAACTTGAACCCTACCCATTGTGGAGGGGAATGCTTTTCTTTTATCATCCTTAAAACGCGCAAATCAAAGAGTTGCTTGCTCCAAGCATACCCATTTAAAGGACGGAACTTTTCAATATGAGATAGAGAGTTTTCGTCAGAGAAGCCATGTTCCCCTTCTCCATAGGTGGCAGCAGAAGACGCATAGAAAAAGGGAATTTTATGTTGCGTGCAAAAATCCCAAAGCTTAACAGAATACTGAAAGTTAAGACGTATCAAGGCATCTCCATCTTTTTCTGTGGTAGCTGAAATGGCGCCTAAATGGAAAATAGCTTTGATTTCTTTTACGTGAAGTTCTAGGTAAGGAAGGGTTTGGGCGGGGTCCACAATGTCCCAGACTTTTCTTTTAGCTAGGTTCTGCCACTTTTCATCCGTACCCAAGACATCAATGACCACAACCTTTGCATCTGGATATTGTTCTTCAAGCCGTTTTACTAAGATAGATCCAATAAACCCTGCACCGCCTGTAACGATAAACATGTGGATATCCTTTATTTTGTTGTCATGCTGAATATGGCTCAGCATCTTATATACTGATTGAGATCCCGAAACAAGTTCGGGAGGTCAATTTTTTTCCGATTTTATTTGCGTAAAAGGTTATTTTCCATTCATATAGAAAAGCATTTAATGTGGTATGCAAGTTTTAGTTTGAAAAGTTTACGATCTGAAAAACGCATAAAGAATCGTCATCGCGAGTCTACGAAGCGTAAGCGGAGTAGGCGTGGCGATCCAGAATAAATATTTGAGCTCGTAGAGCTCTCTATACAGTAATAATAAAGAGCTACTACGTAGCAAGTATTTATCCTGGACTGCTTCTCACGCCTTCGCCAAAGGCTTCGGCTGATCGCAGAGAAGACTTTCTTCTTTTTGCAGCATATAAACCTTTCAAACTAAAACTTGCACACTGCGTCATTTAGGAAATAAGTATGACTATTAACGCTATGATGTCTGAAGAGAGAGAGAATCCTTATCTAGAGGGTCTAAATCTTCCCCAAAAGGAAGCAGTTCTATATTTAGAAGGACCTTTGCTTGTACTCGCAGGCGCAGGAACGGGAAAAACCCGGGTTTTAACAACCCGTATAGCGCATCTATTAGCATCTAGAAAAGCTTACCCTTCTGAAATACTAGCAGTTACCTTCACAAATAAAGCTGCCCATGAGATGCGGGAACGCGTAACGAATCTTTTAGGGCGAGAAGTAGAAGGATTGTGGCTTGGAACCTTTCATGCTCTTTCTGTACGTTTTTTGCGGCGTCATGCAGAGCTTTTAGGTTTTGATCCTAGCTTTACGATTTTAGATGAGGACGATCAAATACGCCTTATTAAGGAACTTATCCGTTTAGAGAATATTGATGAGAAAAAATATCCGCCTCGGGTTTATGCTGCACATATAGGGCGCTTAAAGGATCGAGGTATCCTTCCTACAACTGCTACTGCTGGGGAGATAGGATTTTCAGGTCTGCCTAAACTTTCAGAAATCTATACAACATATCAAAGTCGACTAAAGACCTTGAATGCTTTTGATTTTGGAGATTTGATTTTACAGAGTTTGCAGCTTTTTAAACAATTCCCAGATGTTTTAGAACTTTATCAGCAGAGGTTTCGATATATTTTGGTGGATGAGTACCAAGATACAAACTTAGCTCAGTATTTATGGCTGCGGCTCTTGGGGCAAAAAGCGACTTCTCTTTGCTGTGTAGGAGATGATGATCAGTCCATTTATGGTTGGCGTGGAGCGGAAGTAGGAAATATTTTACGCTTTGAGCGGGATTTTCCAGGAGCTAAGATTATTCGTTTAGAGCAAAATTATCGCTCTACGCCGCATATCTTAGCAGCCGCGTCGCATCTTATTTCTTTTAATAAAGGGCGGTTAGGCAAAACGCTTTGGACTTCAGAGGCCGAAGGGGAGAAAATCCTTGTACGCAAGCTCTGGGATGGGCAAGAAGAAGCGCTTTTTGTGGGGGAAGAGATTGAAGCTTTTCAACGTAAAGGCCATGCGCTTTCTGAGATGGCTGTGCTTGTGCGCGCAGGCTTTCAGACACGTGCTTTTGAAGAACGGTTTTTAACGTTGGGCATTCCTTATCGAGTCATTGGAGGCCCGCGTTTCTACGAACGTCAAGAAATTCGGGACAGCCTTGCGTATTTTCGTTGTGTAGCCCAGCCTAAAGATAGTTTGGCTTTTGAACGCATTCTTAATACACCTCGACGTGGCATAGGGCCATCAGCTGTTAAACAGTTGCATGAAATAGCCCGTGAACAAGAGATTAGCCTTTTAGAAGCCGGACGTATAGCCGTGCAAATGAATATTTTAAAAGGGCAAGCCCGTATAGGTCTTTTAACCCTTTTGCAGCAAATTGATGGATGGCGGGCTCTTTTGGAATCGGAAGCATCGGAAGAGCTAGCTAAAAAGATTTTAGAAGAATCTGGCTATGTAGATATGTGGCGGCAAGAAAAAACACCTGATGCGCCTGGAAGACTTGAAAACTTAAAAGAGCTTATTCAAGCTTTAAAGGAATTTCCTTCGCTTCCAAGCTTTTTAGAACACGTCTCTTTGGTGTTAGAAAATGCAACCAAAACCAGCCAGGATCAAGTAGTGCTTATGACCCTTCATAGCGCTAAGGGTCTAGAGTTTGAAACTGTTTTTCTCACAGGGTGGGAAGAGGGTGTTTTCCCCCATGCGCGTGCCTTAAACGAAGAAGGGGAAGTTGGTCTCGAAGAAGAGCGGCGGCTTGCTTATGTAGGGCTTACTCGTGCAAAACAGCGGGCTATCATTACGTATGCGGCTAATCGTCAGATATACAATCAATGGCAATCGGCGCTTCCTTCTCGCTTTTTAAAAGAGCTTCCAGAAAAGCATGTAGATGAAGAGGCGACTATTGGAAGACAAAACAATGCATATGGAAACACTCTAAGTTGGGATACTGTGCCTCAACTTGCTGTAAGAGAGAACGCTTTTAAACTTGGGCAGCGCGTCTTTCATATGAAGTTTGGCTATGGAACAGTTATGGAAGTAGAGGGGGATAAGGCCGAAGTGCATTTTGACCATGCAGGCCCTAAACGGATCATGAGTTCTTTCCTAGAAAGGGCCTAAGTATGCATATATAACTTACCTCTCCACTTCGTGCGAGAGGTAAGGTTTATTGTCTTTGTAAGTCTTTATGAGATGGTGTTAATGAATATGGAAACTTTATACAAACTTGATTTTACCCTTCCTAAAGAGCAAGTAGAGAAGATTGCAGAAGCTATTGATCCCTTTATTTCCTCTTTGTCTTGTTTTGAGAAAGTACAGGACCCTTCCCAATGGACGGTAGAAGCCTTGGTGGAAGAAGAAAATCTTTCTGTAGTGGAAGAAAAGCTAAGATCTATAGATATAAATAAATCCCTCATGCCACCTAAAGATTGGGTAAGAGAAACATACAAGGCTTTTCCTCCACTTACTATTGGATCTTTTTATATTCATGGATCCCATATTAAAGAAATACCAGACAACGTAATTCCTTTGCATATTGATGCAGCTATAGCTTTTGGATCCGGGGAGCATCCGACAACAAAAGGCTGTCTATTATTGCTTCAGCGCGTGTATGAGAAAAAACTTTTGGTTCAACCTAGAGTGTTTTTAGATATGGGTTGTGGCTCCGGAATTTTAGCATTTGCAGCTGCAAAGTTATTTCATGTTCCTGTCATTGCGGCCGATAATGATGTTGATTCTATAGCTGTATGTAAAGAAAACGCAGACTTAAACGGGGTTTCTTCTTTTATTCAGGCTTATGTGAGCCAAGGATTTGAAGCGCAAGAAGTTCAAAAACAAGCACCTTACGACCTTATTTTTGCTAATATTCTGGCCGGTCCTTTAAGAATATTGGCTGAACCTATGCGTAGTTCACTTATAATAGAAGGATATACTATCCTTTCAGGTCTTTTATTAGAACAAAAAGAAGAGGTTTTGAAAGCTTATAAATCGCAAGGGTTTATAGAAGTTGATTGTATCGAAGAAAAAGGTTGGGTAAGTCTTTTACTGCAGAGGAAATAATTAATAAAAATTCCTTAAGAGGCTTTACCAAGTTCAGTAGGACATTCATTGCGTTAGAAGTATTTTACGAATGGTAGAAAAATGCTACCGGATTAAACTTGTTTGCTTTCTTGTTGTTGTTTAGCCCAGAGTGCGGCGTACGTCCCTTTTTTATGAAGAAGCTCTTTGTGCGTACCGCGCTCTACAATTTCTCCCTGGACCAGAACAAGAATTTCATCCACATCCACAATGGTGGAGAGTCGATGAGCAATAATAATGGTTGAGTGATTTTTAGAGACTTGGCGGATATTTGCTTGAATTTCTTTTTCTGTGTGGGAATCCAGAGAAGAGGTGGCTTCATCAAAGAGAAAGATTTGTGGTTTTTTCAATAAAGCTCGTGCGATAGCAACCCGTTGCTTCTCTCCTCCTGAAAGTTTTAAGCCCCGTTCTCCTACTGTTGTGTTGAGTCCATCAGGAAGGGAGGCGATAAAGTGGTTTAAATGAGCCATCTCAGCGGCTTTATGTATGTCGGCTTCGGAAGCATGTGGATTTCCGTATTGGATATTGTAATGTAATGTTTCATTAAATAAGACGGTATCTTGAGGGACTACAGCGATATCCGTTCTAAGACTCTGTTGTGTAACATCTTGAATATTTTGATTATCAATGAGTATGCGACCTTGGGTGATATCGTAAAAACGAAAGAGAAGACGTGCAACGGTAGACTTTCCTGAACCACTAGGCCCCACTATAGCAACAGACTTTCCTGCGGGGACATGAAAAGAAACATTTTTCAAAATGGGTCGCTTGGATTCATAAGAAAACGAAACATGGTCAAAAGATATCTCCCCTCCCTTTGGTTGAAGGGGAACGGCATGAGGTTTATCTTGGACTTCTGGAGGTATATGAAGCAAATCAAACATAGCCTCCATATTGACAAGAGCACGCTTGGTTTCTCGATAAGAAAAGCCCAGATTTCCTAAAGGCACATAAAGCTGAAGAAGATACGTATTTAGAAGAACGAAATCTCCTAGAGTTAATGTGTGTTTGAAAATATAGGTTGCAGCTAGGAAAAGAATGACTACACTTCCTACAGCAATAATGGTGGTTTGAACAAAGTTCAATACGCCTAAACTCGTTTTCATCCGAATAGCTGCATTCTCATATACAATTAGAGACTTATCAAAACGATGTTTTTCGTGTTCTTCATTACAAAAATATTTTACAGTTTCATAGTTAAGAAGGCTGTCTATGGCTTTTGTATTGCCTTCTTCATTAGCTAAATTCATAGCTCTTACATACTTTGTGCGCCATTCTGTAATCCAAATAGTGAAGAAAGAATAAAGCCCAATGACAATAAAAGTTAAAATTGAGAAAATAGGGGGATAGAGATAAAGAAGAAGGAGGCAAACAAGAAGGACTTCTAAAAACGTAGGAATAATGAGAAATGTGAGAAAGCGTAAAGCAGATTCTATTCCTTCGATACCACGTTCGATAATGCGACTAAGCCCTCCTGTTTTTCTGTCTAAGTGGTAGCGAAGGCTTAAAGTATGAAGATGTTCAAAAACTTTAAGAGCAATAGACCGAGCAGCACCATGTTCTACTTTTGCAAAAATAACCTCTCGGCCTTCTGAAAAGAGAGAGCTTGCAATGCGGGCGAACCCATAGGCAAGCAAAACGCCAATAGGAAGAGCCATATATAAGGTGGTAGAAGATTTTTCAGCAAGATCTAAAATATCTATAGCCTCTTTAAAATAGACTGGAACAGCTGTTGCAAAGACTTTGGAAAGAATAAGAAAAAGGATAGCCACACAAAGGCGCACCCGAAAATTAAGGTTATGAGCAGGCCATAAATAAGGTATGAATTCTCGTAAAGGCGCTAAAGAACCTTTTTTAGGTGTTTCATAGGGGGGCGTTTGAGAAAAATGGCGCATGATTTAAAAGCAAGAAAGGTAACTAATTTTAGTGTAAGGCTTTTCAAAGCTTGAGCCAAGAGAAAAACTTTTTTCATGGCAGACAGACCATCTTTTCGGGTTTTCAAATGAAGAAACTTCTTATAAATCTTGCTTTATCTGAAGTGGCTGAAAACATTATTTTTTACGGAACTAAAATAAATGAAGCTAGTAATTGGTGCCGCAGGGTTGTTACAGAATGAACAAAACCAAATTCTCATTACAGAACGTCCTGAAGGAAAGTTCATGGCTGGGTATTGGGAGTTTCCAGGGGGCAAGATAGAAGAAAATGAAACACCAGAAGAAGCTCTTCAAAGGGAACTTTATGAAGAAATAGGCATTGAGGTTGATTTAAAAGATCTTGATCCTTTTTATTTTATCTCTTCACCTTATCCTGAGTACCATGCATTGTTGCCCATTTTTCATATTATAAGATGGAAAGGCACGCCGGAAGGGAAAGAAGGGCAGCGCCTAGCATGGGTAAGTATAGAGGAAATGGATACTATACACTTTCTTCCTGCAAATAAGCCTATTATAGAGCATCTAAAAAATCGGCAACTCTTGACTAGAGATAAAAAGTGTATTGATCTATAAAAACAAAAAGAAAATCAGCATTACTAATCTCTAGATAATTTAATAATTAAAAACAACGCGAAAAGGATAGAAAATATGAGAGAAAAATTTACATTTTTAGTTGCATGTTCAGCTTTATTTGTGGGTATTTTTAGTGATGTGCAAGGCCAAGGAAATGATTTCTATAGTAATTGTGTTCCCTCATGCCAAGCTAATTGCTACGCGACGCTGTATAACACAAGTATGTATGATAACTGTTATCAGGGCTGCCCAGAAGAATGTACGAAAGAGGAACAAAGATTTGAAAGGTAAGAACTAAAATACATAAATCAGGAAATAAGGAAGAAAAAAATGAAAAAAAGCTTAGCAAAATTTTATCTTTTAAGTAGCGTTGCTGCCGTTGTTTTAGCTGCTAGTATGGTTGAACCTGCAAGTGCAGTTGGTGTTAATCAGAAAAGCTTGGAGTGGGTAACAAATAATCCTCACTTGTTTGTAGGTAACTTAGAGCAGGAAGATAAAGCTGTTATTTTAAAATATATAAATGTGTATGAGAAAATGGCACCCTATACACCCGTAGTAAAAAGTTATGGTAGCTATCTTCGTTTTAAGGTAATGGAAAGAGTTCCATATGAGGTGTTTAGAACGGCATTAGGAGAAAATCTTGAGTGGAGTCAGTGGATAGAAAAATTTGACTTACGTATGGAAACGAGCCAAGTAGACTTAATGAATCGATTTAAAAATGAATTAGGTTTAGCCTTGGCTGGTAAATATACGTGGATTGGTCATACAGCTCAGTTCAGTGGGTTAACCCCATTTGATTGGTCTTCTTTAGATGCTATTTTTATGAAAGATGCACAGAGTATAGGTGTGGCTTCTTGGGCGT
>CAYUAL010000019.1:0-3908 GCA_964442815.1 uncultured Alphaproteobacteria bacterium
TTAAAATAAAAATTAAATATAGTTACTATAATAATTATATATTTTATAAATAAAATGTAAATAAAATAGTTTTTTATTTTATTTGAAGTTATTTTTCAATTTTTCTGTTGCAGTAATTTTTTAAAGTGGATAAAGATTTTTATTCACCGGTTAGTAGTTTTTTGTATTCTTTTCTGAGATAATTAAATGATAAATAAACCTATAAACAAAATACCTCCAGCTTTATGGCTTCTCATTTTAATTGTAGGTCTTCCGCAGTTCTCTGAAACTGTTTATACACCGGCATTGCCTGATCTTGCGCAAGATCTTCGTATTTCTGAGGCTTTAGCAGAGTATACGCTTACTATTTATCTTTTGGGGTTTGCTGTCGGTACGCTCCTATGGGGAAAGGTTTCCGATAGATGGGGAAGACGTCCTTGCTTGCTTATAGGTCTTTTAATTTATGTTATAGGGTGTATAGGATGTTTTATCTCAGATAGCATTTCTCTATTAATGATTAGTCGCTTTATCCAAGCTTTTGGAGGAAGTACAGGAAGTGTTTTAGGGCAAGCTATTGCCCGAGATGTTTTTCATGGGCCTGAGAGAGGGAGAATTTACTCGGTTGTTGGGACAGCCTTATCTTTTTCTCCTGCTATAGGGCCAGTTTTGGGAGGAGCTATAGATCAGTTTTTTGGATGGTCACCTATTTTTCTCTTTCTTATTATGGCTGGTTGCTTCGTCTTAGGGGCTACGTATTTGAAACTTTCTGAGACGCATTTCCCAGATCCTTCTTCTCATATGCTAGTTTCAAAGGTATTTTTCCAAATAATAAAAGATGTTCGGGTCCTTACTTTTGGGTTTATTGTAGCAGGATGTAACGGAATAGGATTTAGCTACTATGCAGAAGGACCATTTTATTTAATGGAACTTTTAGGGTTATCACCCTCTATTTATGGCATGACTTTTATTGGGTTAGCTTTGTTTGGAATGCTAGGCGGATACATTTCTAGAAAGCTTCATGACTCCATTTCATCTTTGGCGATTTTGAGAAAAGGACTTTGGGTTATAGTAGTTGGAGGAGTATTTTTTATAGGAGGAATGAGTATTTTAAATTATTTTTCAGTTATTTCGTTGATTTTAATATGTTTTACTTTATGCAGTATAGGAGTTATTTTTACTGGAATAGGAATGACCATACCAAGTGCTTTGTCTTTATCCTTAGAGCATTATAAATCTTCCATAGGAACTGCTTCTTCTTTATTTGGATTCTATTATTACGGGCTTATTTCTTTGTTTACTTTAGGAATGGGATATTTTCACAACAATACCCTTTTTCCTATGCCTTTATATTTTTTAATAATAGGTCTTTTGATGCTTTTTCTATTTATGCAAGTGCTCTGGAAGCAAGAGGAAAAGCCTCTTAAAATTTAAAGCAGGCCTATTGTGGAGGCTTTTCCTTGACTTTTATAATAAATTCTGTCTTTCTGTTGGTAGAGTTTAGTAATTAATAGCTCTTCGTAAGTGCAGGTTGCTTAGAGGTACATTCTGTAAGCAGCAGTATCTTTGGTGATACATAGAGATCTTCCTACCGGTTGATCCTTAAAATGTTTAACAAAGAGTTGCCAACGATGGATGCGGTCGAATAATACAGGCTCTTCATGTCGTGCTATGGTAGCAAGACTTCAACGGTAATTGTCTTAAGGAGTAAATAATGGCAACCGGTATTGTAAAGTGGTTTAATCCTAATAAAGGATATGGTTTTATTCAACCTGAGCAAGGTGGTAGTGATGTGTTTGTTCACATTACAGCGCTCGAGAAAGCAGGACTTAATACTTTGAATGAAGGCCAGCATATTAGCTATGAGCTTGCAACCAATAAAGGTAAGACTTCTGCAGTTAACCTTCAGGTAATAGGGTAACACTTAAGTTTTTCTTAGCGATATATAAGCTTTGGAATCGTGCTTACAGTAAACTGCTGTGAGCACGTTTTTATTTGTATAAGGATATATTATGGATAATTTTGTTCAATTGAAATTACCTCAGGTGCTTTTGCAGTCTTTGGAAAAAATGAAATTTCTTACACCCACACCTATTCAGAAACAAGCTATACCACTTATTTTAGAAGGTAAGGATATTCTAGGTTCTGCTCAAACAGGAACAGGGAAAACAGGAGCATTTGCAATTCCTTTAGTTGCAAAGCTTTTTGAATCTTCTAGTGGATCTGTTCTTATTTTGACGCCAACACGAGAATTAGCGGTGCAGGTATTAGATACAATACATCAGCTTCTGGGTAAGTCTTCTCCTATCAAAACAGCTTTGCTCATAGGAGGAGAAGCTATGCCTAAACAACTTCAGCAGCTAAAAATGCGCCCTCGCATTATTGTGGGTACACCGGGGCGTATTAATGACCATCTTACAAGGGGGAGTCTTATGTTGAAAGATGTGAGGTTTCTTGTATTGGATGAAACAGATCGTATGCTTGATATGGGTTTTGAAGTGCAACTTGAAAAGATAGTAAAGCATTTACCACAACCGCGCCAAACATTAATGTTTTCAGCTACTTTTCCAGCTAATATTTTAAAACTAGCTGAAAAATATCTTCATCAACCTGAACGCATTTCGATAGGCTCTACTACGCAACCTGTCTCTAAAATAAAACAAGAAATTATTTATACATCTGAAACAGAGAAATATGAAAAACTTCTAACACAACTTGAGGAACGTAAAGGCTCCATACTTATTTTTGTAAAAACAAAATGGGGAGCTGAAAAACTGGCGAAGAAATTAGACCTTCAAAAACATAAAGCCAATGCCATTCATGGAGACCTCCGTCAGAATAAAAGAGAACGCGTTATTAAATCTTTTCGGGCTCAAAAATGTCGCATTATGGTTGCAACAGATATAGCAGCTAGAGGGCTAGATATTTCTCATATTGAGCATGTCATTAATTATGACTTACCACAGTGTCCTGAAGATTATATTCACCGTTTAGGTCGTACAGCTCGAGCAGGAGCAGAAGGTTCAGCAGTATCTTTTATTACGCCTCAAGATAAGCAAAAATGGAAAGCAATACATCAACTTATGCATCCGAATACGCATAGTAAAAAGGAAAGTAATCTAGATAATAAGTCCTTAAAGAAAAACCCAGGTAAGCCACATAAAAAAAGAACTTTCTTTAAACGTAAAGGCCCATCAAAGCCTAACTCCAAAAAGCGCGTTGCTTAAGGTCACTTCAATATAAAGGAAGTTCTTTTAAAATACCGGAAAAGCGGGGAAACACTTGATTGCCTTCTACCCATTGAAAAGTATTTATATTTTTTAATTTTTTACTGACACGGGCATTGGCCTCACAAAGATAAATTTTTACACCGCGTTTGTGAAAATTCTCTACGAGTTCATAGAAAGTTTGCAGTCCAGTCATATCTATGAAGGGAACCTCTTTTAAACGAAAGATAATAATCTTTGGGTCTGTTTGCGTAGTTAATAGGGTATGTTCTATTTTTTCGGCAGCACCAAAAAAGAAAGGTCCTTGAATTGTATAGACAAGGATATTATCAGGCCAATGTCTTATTTCTGCGCTCTCAAGTTCTTTTGTAAAATCGGTTGGAGTTTGGCTTTCCACCGTTACAGATTGGTACATTCTTCGGATGAAGAAAAGCATAGAAAGGATAACACCAACATTTACGGCAATAACTAGATCCGTAAAGACAGTAAGAAAGAAAGTTGCAAGCAAGATAAGGACATCATACCCGGGGGCTTGCTTTATTGTGCGAATAAAATGGGGGATGTCACTCATATTATAGGCAACCACAAAGAGAACGGCAGCTAGCGTGCACAAAGGGATAGAAGAAGCTAAAGGAGCAAGAAAGATAAGTATCAAAATAAGAACAATGGAATGGATGATGGAAGCTAATGGGCTATTTCCTCCAT
>CAYUAL010000019.1:3918-5498 GCA_964442815.1 uncultured Alphaproteobacteria bacterium
CCTTGAATAAAATAGCGGCCAAACAGCACAGGGGGATATTGGAAGCGAGAGGGGCCAGACACAATAGGATTAAGCTCAAAGTAAGGGCGTGAATCACGCCCGAGACGGGAGAAGTTCCTCCATTGCGAATATTAGTAACCGTTCTGGCGATGGCACCTGTCGCTGCAAATCCTCCAAAAAGAGGGGTGATCAAATTAGTGATGCCTTGTCCCATGAGCTCCTGATTAGAATTATGGCGTGTTCCTGTCATTCCGTCTGCAATGGTGGCAGATAACAAAGATTCAATGGCCCCTAATAAAGCAATAGTAAAAGCAGGCCCTATAAGATTGAAAACCTCAGATAAGGTACAATTGGGAAATTCCATTTTTGGTAAATGAGAAGGTATTTCTCCAAAAGCGCTTCCTATCGTCACAATATCTTCAAATTGAAAGAAAGTTTGTAAAGCTGTGGCTATTACCAAAGCTACCAAAGGGCCAGGAATACGTTTTATAATACGAGGAGTTATTAGAACAAGAAGAAGGCTTCCTATGGCCATGCTCGTTGTGGGAATGTTTATAAGAGGTAAATTTTTAATTAAAAGCCAAACTTTTTGATAAAAATGCATATCAAGGGGGAGTTGCAAAGATAGGCCAAAAAAATCTTTCCATTCTCCTACAAAGATAATAACCCCAATACCACTGGTAAAGCCCACAATAACAGGATCTGGGATAAATTTAATTACACTACCGAGTTTCGCAAATCCCATGAGAAGGAGTATGCCTCCTGCTAAAAAAGTCGCTATTTGAAGACCAGATACCCCATATTGTGCTGTAATATGGGCAAGAATAACAACAAAAGCACCTGTGGGGCCTGCAATTTGAACGCGACTTCCTCCTAAAATACCTACGGCTAATCCTGCAATAATAGCTGTATAAATTCCTTGCTCTGGAGCAACTCCAGAGGCAATAGCAAAAGCCATGGCAAGAGGTAATGCAACAACGCCTACAATGATGCCAGCTGTTAAATTGGCTAACCAATAACGAGGCTGCAATAAACCGGCGCGGTAGGCATCAAGGAGAGCGATCATGAGAGTAAGACATAAAAGTTTTTTTCTAAAATATAGTATAGATTAAATTTAGGAAGCATGTAAAAAAATAAAATGGTCCAACTTCGCTATCCGCTTTCGTACAAAATATGCTTTAGCGAAATGAGCTACGTCGTGGCATCACGCCATAGCGCGTTCCGCGCGACGGTGGATGGCGGAGGGAGTGGGATTCGAACCCACGGTACCTGTGAAGGCACAACGGTTTTCGAGACCGCCCCGTTCGACCACTCCGGCATCCCTCCTTTTTTGGCATTTAGGTCATGTCAGAAAAACTACTGAATATAGGATATTACCGCAAGCAGTTTCTTTTAAGAATGGAAAGAGGTTTTATCCGACCATCGTTGTAAATTGGCCAGGCATGGTAATATTAATAACACCTGCCCAGTTACACATAAGCATGGAAGAATTTGATAAAGCAGGCTGGTTTCCTATCATTACTAAAGGAGACCCGATAATCCAAGGAGACGTCGTCAGAGGAATGCAAGCAGCTGGTGCC
>CAYUAL010000019.1:5508-15666 GCA_964442815.1 uncultured Alphaproteobacteria bacterium
CATAGGATTCGCTGGAGACGTACACATACCAAAAGGCATAATGTTCATAAAAGGGATGTGATCTTGAATAGTAGCGGCAGGTTTATTGCTTGTAAGAGTTCGGCTAATAGGCAGGACCATTAAAGTACTAGGTGCTACACCAAAAGAGCACATGCACATGGCCGACATACATGTTTCAATAGCCATTTATTTATCTCCATACAAACTTTTCTGAAAGTGTAGAAAAAAACGTTTTATTTGGAAAGAGTTTTATGAAAAACAATTTGCTGGTAAGAAGGTGCCATGGTACGATGAGGCACTTTTAATAGGATAAATAAGGATTTTCTCATGGCAGACGCAAAAGACACTCAGGCAGATGACGCTCTAAACCAACTACTAACGGCGCCTATCCAGGTACAAGCACAATATATCAAAGATCTTTCCTTTGAAAATCCAAGGTTAATTGAAGTTTTAACAAAAGGGCTTACTACGCCACCCCAACTTGCAGTTAATATAGAAGTTCAAGCATCTGCTTTAGGTGAAGATCACTTTGAAGTAGTATTGAACACCCAAGTAAAAGCTCATGCACCTCTTACGCAGCCTGCTGGAGATGCCGATAAAACCCAATCGTCCAATGGAGCAGCTTCTTCTGAAAAAACAGAGATGGTTTTTTTGGTAGAGATTGCTTATGGGGGTATTTTTAAGCTTCCAAAACTTGCAGAAGGTTTATTAAGGCCTCTTCTCTTGATCGAATGTCCTCGCCTTCTCTTCCCATTTGTAAGAAGCATTATTGCGGATATTACAAAGGAAAGCGGCCTTCCTCCTGTTATCTTGGCGCCTGTCAATTTCATTGATTTGTACGAGCAAGGACAAAAGCAGAGATAAGTACAAGCAAAAATAAAATAGAAGAATCTCCATAATCTAAAATAATAAATGAGGTCTTATCATGAAAAAAGTATTTTCTCTTGTAGCTTCCATCGCTTGTGTTTTGGCAGTCTTATCAAATTTTGCTCTTTCATCAACCATTAAAGCACAAACCCAAACAACAGAGAGTCTATATGACCTTTTAACAAAAGCGGGATTTACTATTACGGTCCAGAACTACTCTGGTACCCGAATTCCACAAACTATGCTTGCGCAGTCTTCCTCTATGAGCTTGAATGCACTCCCATCGCTCGCTTCTTATACGCATGCTTTAATAGTTACTTTTACGGTTGACCCTGCTCAACTTCCTTCTTTTCAGGAGAAGTTTAAACAGTTTCAGGCAGCACATTCTGGATTTGGCTTTAATCTAGTGAAACTATCTAATGGTGCATTCCAAACCACTAAATGGGATAATCCTCAACAAGGATGGACAGGTAGAGATATAGAATATCAGTTTAAACCATATTTCGCTTCCTTATCTCAAAATATTCATATTCAAACAATTACCGCCCTTGCCCAATTAACAAGAGTTGATAAGGCAAGAATATTCTATGCAGATCTTTCAGAAACTTCTCCTTCGGACGCAGAGAAGCTTAAAGAACTTGCACAACTAGATCATTTTTTAAAACAGAAAAGATTTACAGTTACTATAGATCCCATCCAGCAAGAAATGCATATGCAAGCTAGTCTTCCTGTGAGTTTAAGGGATTTACCAGGGTTATCTTTTTATAAAGACAAATTGGCCTTTGTTTTTATAGTTGATCCAAAATACCTTCCTCATATTCAGAAAAAACTTGAGAAGTCTCGCAGAAAATATCCATCAGTATCTTTTATGTTTAATGGATTCCAAACGACTAGAGGGTGGACGAATAAAGATCTAAATAATTTTAGAGAAGAATTTAGGGCACTTTTGAGCAATATCTACGTTACAAAAATTAGTGCTTCCCTTACCCTGGTTGTGAATATTCTTGATCGTGCTCAATCTTATGGACTTGAAGAGAAGCATAGTCCTCACCCTTATGTTGATGTAATGGGGGAGCTTATAGGGGCAGCAAAAGAAGCTCTTTATAGGCCTATCCCTGTTCCCTATTATCCTCCTCTTCCTCCTTCTCGTGGATAGTAAACATTTAACTTGAGGAAGAAGTCTCATCAAAAAGGGAAGTTGGTAGTGTAGGAGGAGGGGTTAACCCTAAGTGAGTATACCCATGCAATGTAAGCACACGTCCTCGTGGTGTTCTTTGTAAAAATCCTTCTTGAAGAAGAAATGGCTCTACAACATCTTCTAAAACATCCTTCTGCTCACATAATGCAGCCGCAAGAGTTTCAATCCCAACAGGTCCTCCCCCATAAAATTCTGCTAGAAGATGCATGAAGCGTCTATCCATGGTATCTAACCCACGTTCATCTATTTCCAAGCGATGAAGAGCTTGATTAGCAAGATCTTTAGTAATTTCTTGGGTATTGAGAAGCGTTGCAATATCTCTTACACGTCTTAGAAGACGTCCTGCAATGCGAGGAGTACCGCGAGATCGACGTGCAAGCTCTAAAGCTCCTTCAGGCGTAAGAGTAACATCCAAAAGATGTGCTTGTCTTATGAGAATAAGACTTAGTTCTTCAGGAGCATAGAAAGAAAGGCGCAAAGGAATTCCAAATCGTTCTCTTAAAGGGCGCGTTAGAAGACCTGCTCGTGTTGTAGCTCCAATTAAGGTAAATTTGGGTAGATCCAGACGGATAGAACGAGCGCCAGGGCCTTCTCCAATCATAATATCTAATACGCCATCTTCCATGGCAGGATAGAGGATCTCTTCTACTTGGACAGGAAGGCGATGGATTTCATCAATAAACAAAACATCATGGGGATTTAGATTCGTTAATATCGCAGCTAAATCTCCAGAACGGCTGATGACTGGTCCAGAAGTGGAACGAAAATTTACTCCTAACTCTCGGGCAATAATTTGAGCTAATGTAGTTTTTCCAAGACCAGGAGGACCGGCTAAAAGAACGTGATCAAGCGCCTCTTTTCTTTTTTGAGCGGCTTCAATAAAGATAGTAAGATTTTCTTTAACATGGGATTGACCCATGAAATCTATCAATGTTAAGGGGCGTAAAGACCCTTCTGGCCTTTCTTCTTGAGGTAACTTTTCGGGACTTACAGTACGTAAAGGAGTTGGAGTAGACATTAAAAAAAGTCCTTAAGAAGGAGATAAATGTGCTAGCGTTTTCTTTAGCAGTTCTTCCACCGAAGAGGAAGACGTTTGTGTGCGGACTTGAGAGAGAGCTGTTAAAGCATCATTTCTTTTGTAACCTAGGTGCTCTAAAGCTAAGAGAACATCTTGATCGATGGGAGAAGAAGAAACTTCTATGGAAGAAGAAAGAACGGAAGAATCCAAGGAGAATTCTTGAGAAAATTTTGGCTTTTTGAGAAGCGTTTCTTTTAACTCTGTCACTAAGCGCATAGCTAGTTTAGGTCCTACACCATCGCAGGTGGATAAAGATTTTTTATCTTCTTGTATAAGAAAGGTATAGAGGGCAAAGGGAGAGAACGTAGAAAGGATACCTAAGGCAACACGGGCTCCTACACCTTGAACGGTTTGTAAAAGTTTAAACCATTCTTTTTCAAGAGAATTTAAAAAACCATAGAGAGTGAGGCTATCTTCTCGGACGACCATCTCGATAAAGAGGCTTTGCACGCCTTGTTGGGAGGTAAGGGTGTGTAAAGTAGGTGTCGTACAATAGACAAGATAGCCCACCCCCCCAACGGACAACAGGATGTTTTCGGAGGAAATTTCTTCTACGATTCCAGTAAGCTTACCTATCATGTGTATTGCTCAAGTACCTTAAAAACTAGGAGTTACTATATCGTATTTGTTTGGGAAAGGGGATGCCTAAAAAATATTTTGAAGAGGTCTATGGTGAGCATGACATATGGCAATGGCTAAAGCATCGGAGGCGTCACTGGGAAGAGAGGAGGGTGCTTTAGGAAGAAGAAATCGTACCATATGAGCTACTTGATCCTTTGTGGCATGGCCAGTCCCAGTGAGCGTTTTTTTGACTGTGGTAGAAGGATATTCTGTAAGAGGAATAGATCGATGGGCAGGCGTCATTAAGACTATGCCGCGGGCTAGGCTTAATTTTAGGCTAGAAAGAGGATTTTTATTGACGAATATTTCTTCGACAGCAACCTCCTTAGGCTCATAGGAATCTACAATATTTAAAAGAGCCGAAAAGAGAAAATTTAGGCGTGTGGGTATTTCTTCACAAGGATTTGTTTCGATAACGCCATGATTGACATAGGTATATGTTTGATGGTTTTTAACCTCAAGAATTCCCCAGCCTGTTCGGTGAAGTCCAGGATCTAGCCCTAGAAAGCGCATATTTCTTATCCTCTTCTAAAATGGTTATAGTCTTTGTAAGAGGAGAAAGAAAGAAAAAACCAAGCATATTTTCTTAAGAGAATATGCTTGGTAACTAAAAAGACAGGATTACATCCGTGCCATAATGTTTTTTATGTATTTATAACGTCTTTCTTCTTCTGATAAGTTGTTTTTAATTATGTTATTTATGTTGGGTTC
Organism: uncultured Alphaproteobacteria bacterium; assembly: GCA_964442815.1. Classification (GTDB taxonomy): domain Bacteria; phylum Pseudomonadota; class Alphaproteobacteria; order 16-39-46; family 16-39-46; genus CAYUAL01. The sequence goes on from CAYUAL010000019.1 coordinate 9,984, forward strand.
AAAAGTTTGTTTGCTAGCATCTTTATAGGCATTTAAAACTATATTTTCTGTTGTTTCTAAAGCATTGAGAGCACCTTTTTGCCCTGTCATACTGCGTAGAGAGGCATAGCCAGATAAAAGAGCACCTTTTAAGTCTGTTTTTCTTTCGGGTAGGGATCCTGTTAGGTTCTTTAGAGTTTGAGAAAGTTCCTCAACATGTTTTTCATGGTTGTCTAAGAATTTACTTACCTGCTGGGATATATAATTATTTTCAATATGCCCTAATGCCTCTTTACAAACTTCAGTGGCAGCTAATTCGTGTTTGAAAAGATTGCGTATAGTGCTTTCAGTATTTTTTGTCATGATATATATCTCCTATAATGTAATGGCTTTCCAAAAATCTATTAAGAAAAAATCCCAGGCTTTAAGAAAAGCCTGGGGATCAATTTATATTCATTTTTTGGTGCTATGACATACGACTCCACCCATGGTGCCATCAACAAATACTATTTTATAGTCTTTGTTTACAAATAGGCCAGAACACTTATTGTTAACAGAAGGCATTGTGGCTTTTCCTGTAATGGATATCACATTTGTCTCTTCGCCAAATTCTTTACTGGTAATGGAGATATTTTTTTTAGAATTTTTGAAGCCTTTTGCAGAAATAGTATATTGCAAATACTGACCTGTTCCTCCTTCTCCCGGTTCTACCAGAAGAGTAAGATCGCTAGTTGTTTCATTTGTAATATACAAAGTTCCAGCTGAAGCTAAGCTAGGGATAAACATACTTGCAAAAGCAATTTGTTTAAGTACCCTTCTTGTGCCTAGGCTATTTTTTAATATGTTTTTCATGGGATCCTCCATTTATATTTATTGTGAGGGCAAGCCTTAGTCTATATCTTCAAAATCAATGTCTTCTTCAGAAGAGGATGCTCTTGGAGAAGATTTTGACTTAGAAGAAGATGAACGGGAGGAGCCGCGGCCAAGTTGCTCTGCGCGGGTTTGGCCACCTTTACGACCAAGCTCGACATATCCTTCGTGGCCAAGTTGCTCTGCACGGGTTTGCCCACCCTTACGGCCAAGCTCAACATATCCTTCGTGGCCAAGTTGCTCTGCACGGGTTTGCCCACCCTTACGGCCCAGCTCAACATAGCCTTCGTGACCAAGTTGCTCTGCACGGGTTTGTCCACCCTTGCGGCCCAACTCGACATAGCCTTCGTGACCAAGCTGTTCTGCACGAGCTTGCCCACCTAGTTTGCCTAATTCAGAATAAGAAGAAACAGAAGTTCCTTTTTTATTCTTATTAAAGAGGGGGGTTTTGTTTTTTGCCATGATAAAAATTCCTTTCATAACATAGTTAGAGTAGAAGAATACGTTCTTCTTTTTTCGAGCTGAAGTGGTTGGACTGTATCTCTTTACCATTCCATGACGGCGGTTTAGAGAAGGCGTGTCGTCTACCACTCAGCTCTTAATTTTATTATGGAAGTTTTTTAGAAAAAATATTACGTTAAAAACGTATAATTTTTAACCTATTAAATTTATACTTTATTTTTTTAAATAAAATTATTTTATATTTATGAATTTATTGTATTTTTATTTGGCAATTCAACAGCTTCTGTCCAATACGAAAGTATTTTATGCAATTGATCTTTGAAGTTAGGATAAGAAAAAGACTTACGCACAAATCCGCTGGCTTGTAGCCTATAAGATTCTATGCATTCTTCTTTATTTGCATTTGTCGCTAAAATAATAATAGGAGTATCTTGGAAGAGACGACGGCGCTTCAGGTCTTTTAAGATACTACAGCGTTGGGAGAAAGATATATTAAGGTCAAAAAGAATAAGATCAGGATTTGGTAGATTAATAGAATCTTTATTAGATTCTCTAAATGAATTTGTCGTTGCTTGTTTTTCATTAAGAGTAAAAATATTTAATTTTTGAGGAAAATCATCTAGAGCGTTTCTTAATAAGTACTCATCATCTGGGCTATCCTCAATAAGTAAGATATTGTATCCAGAAGATTCTTCTATATTAGAAAGAGTGCTATTTTGGTACCCTTCAAAGAAAGAAGAGATTTCTGTTTGAAAAATGTGGGCCATCTCAAATAAAAGGCTGGCTGGTATTTTATTAATACCATTTTCATATCGATGAAGTTGTTGAATAGATATACCTAAATGACTAGAGAGAGTTTTAAGAGGCCATTTTAGTTTAGATCGGAAAAAAGTAATCTTCTTACCTAAAAAAGAGTCGAGCTTGCTGATCTGTGTAGCCATGGGCTCTCCTAATATAATATGCGATGTAAAATGTGTTAAAAATTAAACTTCAATAATTCCAAAACACATAAAAATTTGATGCCTAAACAGAAGGCTTAAAATAAAATCTTATTATAGATCAAAAATATCTTTTATAAATACTAAGATATTTTTTATTTTTCATAAGCTATGCTTATTATTAATTTATAAACCAAAAATATATGCTTGTAAAACAAAAATTAACTTATTAAGAAGCAAATATAAAAAAGGGGATCTTTTGGACCCCCTTTTTAGTGCTATTATGTAGAGTAAATAGGTTAGAAGTCCATGCCGCCCATTCCACCCATTCCACCCATGCCGCCCATTCCACCGGGTGCAGCAGGTTGTTTTTGTTCGGGTTCTTCTCCGACCATAGCTTCTGTCGTAATCAAAAGAGCGGCGATAGAAGCAGCATCTTGAAGGGCAGTACGAACGACTTTGGTTGGATCAATAATACCAAACTTGAACATATCGCCAAATTGATTGCTTTGTGCGTCATATCCAAAGGCACTATCTTTTTTATCTTGAAGTTTTCCAACCACGATGGATCCATCTGTTCCAGCATTTGTAGCAATCTGACGTACAGGAGCTTGTAGCGCTCGACGTACGATATCAATACCTACACGTTGCTCATCATTGGTTGGCTTTAAAGAATCAAGGGCTTGTTCTGCATAGAGAAGAGCAACGCCGCCACCTGCAACAATACCTTCTTCTACAGCAGCACGTGTTGCGTGCATAGCATCTTCTACGCGGTCTTTACGTTCTTTAACTTCGATTTCGGTAATACCACCAACACGGATAACAGCGACACCGCCAGCAAGTTTAGCAAGGCGTTCTTGGAGTTTTTCACGATCATAGTCGGAAGTTGTCTCTTCGATTTGCTTACGAATTTGGTTGCAGCGTGCTTCAATCTCTTGTTTAGAACCAGCTCCATCAATGATTGTGGTATCATCTTTCGTAATGGATATTTTTTTAGCTGTACCTAACATGTTTAGAGTAACAGTTTCGAGCTTAATACCTAAGTCTTCTGCAATAAGTTGCCCACCCGTTAGGATTGCTATATCTTCAAGCATAGCTTTGCGACGATCGCCAAATCCTGGAGCTTTTACAGCAGCTACTTTTAAGCCACCACGTAATTTGTTAACTACGAGAGTAGCTAAAGCTTCACCTTCTATATCTTCTGCAATGATGAGAAGAGGACGGCTAGATTGAACAACACCTTCTAGAACGGGAAGGAGTGGCTGTAACCCAGAGAGTTTCTTTTCAAAAATGAGAATATAAGGATTATCCAATTCGCAGATCATTTTCTCAGGATTTGTCACAAAGTAAGGAGAAGTATACCCACGATCAAATTGCATTCCTTCTACTACTTCAAGTTCCGTTTCGAGAGATTTTGCTTCTTCAACAGTGATGACGCCTTCGTTTCCAACTTTTTGCATTGCGCGAGCGATCATCTCTCCAATCTCACGCTCTCCATTAGCAGAAATAGTCCCTACCTGAGAGATTTCTTCGTTAGTAGAAACAGTCTTAGAGCGCTTTTTTACGTCTCCTATAACTGCCTCAACAGCCATGTCAATTCCGCGTTTAAGATCCATGGGGTTCATTCCAGCGGCTACAGCTTTAACACCTTCACGAACGATTGCTTGAGCTAAAACAGTAGCAGTAGTTGTACCATCACCTGCAAGGTCAGAGGTTTTGGTTGCTACTTCACGGAGCATTTGTGCTCCCATATTTTCAAACTTATCGGAAAGTTCAATTTCTTTTGCAACAGAAACACCATCTTTTGTAATACGAGGTGCACCAAAAGATTTATCAAGAATAACATTGCGGCCTTTTGGACCCAAGGTCACTTTAACCGCATCGGCCAATATATCAACACCACGAAGCATTTTCTCGCGGGCTTCTGAACCAAACTTTACGCGCTTTGCAGCCATGTAAAATCTCCTTTACAATTAATTAATGTGGTTGAAAAACAATTAGGCAGTGATAATGCCCATGATGTCTGACTCTTTCATAATGAGGAAATCTTCCCCATCTATTTTGACTTCTGTGCCAGACCATTTTCCAAATAGGACGCGATCTCCGGCTTTAACGTCTAAAGCTATCAATTTGCCATCCTCAGCTCTTGCTCCTGAACCAACAGCAATTACTTCACCTTCCATGGGTTTTTCTTTTGCTGTATCAGGAATGATAATTCCCCCTTTTGTTTTTTCTTCGCTTTCCAAACGGCGGATCACAACACGATCATGAAGCGGTCTAAACTTCATTGTTTTTTCCCTTTCGTTAAGATGTTTCTAAAATATAAACCTTTAAGTATTTTATACTTGTTAGCACTCTACATATGAGAGTGCTAACAATAAATCAATTCTCTGTTCTCTTGTCAAGTATTTTTAAAAGAAGGAATATTTTTTTAAGACATGGCGTATGGTAGAGAATATGGGCTATAAGTTTATGTTTTTACTTATAAGCTATTAACTTGATGCCTTTCCTTCGCCATTTATCAAAGAATTTTATTTTGGTGAAACCAATTTTCGTAAGAAAAGGGATAATATTTTTATGGTTAAAATATAATTTGTGATCAGGGGCACCTAAGCTACGAAAAGGTTTTCCTTTTTTTAAGTATTCTTGGGAAGAGGGCGTTGTTAGATAAAGAGCTCCATCTTTTTCTAAAAGGTCATAGGTTCTTTTTATAAAAGCCCAAGGATCAACAACATGCTCTAATACCTCTGAACAATAAATTCCATTAAACAATGTTTCCTTAGGTTTGTAACTCTCTAAAGAAGTGTGTACAAAAGTACCTTCGGTGAAATAGTCTTTTGATTTTTTTACTAGGTTAGGATTTATTTCAATACCTATCGGATCAAGGCCAATATCATGACAAGCTTTAACAAAAAAGCCAACGTTAGAGCCTATATCTAACACTTTAGTACCTGTAAGATATTTTTTAAATCTTTTAGCTCGTTTAAGAGATCTTTTAATTTTAGATTTGTATTTTTGGGGAGAGAAATAGCCATGAATATACTCTTCTCCAACTGCTTCATTTTGCATTTCCGTGGATTCTTTTAGGGTTGGCATAGGATTAAGAAATACAAATTCAGTTTCGGAATCGATAAACCAGTTATAATCCCCTTCTTGGCAAAGAAGATGCGCTTTTTCTGAGTTATAAAAAGAGGCGTTCATAAAAATCTCCCTTGCTTAAGAAAATACTTTAATAATAAGGTGAAAGTTTAATATAGATTAGTGGTTAAACACTTTACCTTTTAGCTTTAGCATATGGATAATATACTCCAGAGAGATACCAGCTATTACAGAAAAAGACTATTGAAAAAAAATAAGGTATTAAAATAAATATGACGTATACTGTCTTGGGCATAGAGACAAGTTGTGATGAAACAGCTGTTGCGGTAGTGGAG
>CAYUAL010000020.1:0-10040 GCA_964442815.1 uncultured Alphaproteobacteria bacterium
AACCTCAATTTCTCTCTATTGAGGCACTCGTTTGACACACTTTTTTAAACACTCCTACCTTTGCAAATGCTTTCCTTAAAGGCCCATGTTCTGTTGGATGGGCAATATTCTTTTCTTGAACCGTTGTATCCAATACAACCTTTTGCAGATCCTTGGGATTTAAGGCTCCTACCATATACGCTACATTTAAGCTCTCTTGGAGCACTTTTTCTAGAGCCTCTTCTCCTATACGGGCTCTAAAATAGCTTAAGCTTGATCTTTCTATGGGGAAGTCATGTTGGAAGAATATCTCTCCACAAAAAAATTGGAAATACGGGTTTTTTACCCATCGGGCACACACTTCTTCATCCGATAACCCATATATATGCTTAAGAAGATGTAGCCCTATCATTATTCGGATCGACAATCCAGGCCGTCCCATGGCTGCATAATACTGCCCAAATACCTCTTCCAGCCTTTCCCACTCTATCAATCCAGCAAGTCTCACCAACCCATGCTTCAGATCTATGATTTTATCCAATCGACTTCGGAATAGATCTTCTTGCCCTGCCTCTTTTTTCTCGGTTGGCTTCATTTTTCCTCTTAATATTTTGCAAGTTTTTCTTCCTTATCCTACCCTTTTCTTGCAATCTTATTAAGTCTTTTTTGCTCCTTACTCCTTATCCTTCCTCCTTACTCCTTATCCTTCCTGGTATCGTCCCTTTTTTAACAGGGGGTTAATAAGCTTAAACATTTTAGACGTATCGCCATACGCTACGATAAAACAGCCTTAAGCTTTCCTTCCTTCACTTACACTATTTTATGAAAGAGGATGAGTAGAGGATTTATTTTTCTTAGCTATTATGTGCATTTCTAGCCCAAGAGAATTTATGACTGAATTAAAGATTGTTAAACGAGGATTTCCTGTTTTAGAAAGCATTCTATAAAGACTTTCTCTATTAAGAAGACTGTTTTAGAACCAGAACCGATTCCGCCACCAAGCGCATTTGCAACATCCTTTAAAGCAAGAGCAAACAAAGATAAGTCACCTTCTTTTAGGGCAGCATTTAAATATTCTGCTGCCTCTTCAATATTCTTAAGAGATTCATCTAAATATTCTTTATACTTAATCGTTTTTGACATTTTCAACTCCTATAATCCTTTAAATACCGCCTTGCCTTATCTATATCTTTTGCTTGCGTTTTTTTGCTTCCGCCCAAAAGAATAATTTTTTTGTAAGGGTCTCGTGTGCAAAATAGAGACGATACCGAGCCCCTTCATTAATTCTTATTTCGTATAGATCTCCTCCTAAAGATTTCCAATCGCTTATATTTCCAAGCCTGATTTTTGAAAGACAAACTTTGATTTTAGCGCGGGCTGCCATGTCAGGCAAAGATTCGAGTCAGATAATAAAGGGGGGGGATTTACCATTTTCAAGCTGATAAATCTCGATTTCATATATGTCAGTTTGCATATTTAAATGCAGCTTATAAACGACAAATTATCAAGGGTGCTTTTTTACAGTCTCTTTGGCAGAATATGTCCAGAAATCTTCTCTGTTGCTTCCAACAAGGGTTGACCAATCAAGTGAGCATACCGTGCTGTTGTCTGAGCTTGCTTGTGACCAAGTAACGCCCCGATGATGGGAAGAGATAGACCGTTACTAGCAGCAATGGAAGCAAACGTATGGCGCAGATCATGAAGACGCACATCTTCAAGCCCTGCTCTGGCACGCACACGGCGCCAAGGTTTTTGAAGATTAATGAGATGAGCACCTTCTTTTCCTCCACAAATTACGTGAGGATTGCCAGTGATGCGAGGAATCACTCGGAACACTTCAAGGGCAGAAGAGGATAGATACACGAGTTTCTTTCCTGTTTTACTGTCTTGAAGACGTAGACACTGGTTATCAAGGTCTACCTCATTCCACGTTAACGTTAAAATCTCATTGAGTCTACATCCTGTTAGAAGAAGCAAACGAATCGCGTGAATTGTCCAAGGGTTCTGACAAGTAGTTTTTTCTTCCTCTAGAGCTTGTATAAGTCGTGTAATCTCCTCTTGATTCAAAAAACGTTCCCGCTTGTTTTCAGAATATTTCTTAATGTGTAAGCATGGATTCGAATGATTGGGTCTATAGCCCCATAACTCCGCCAAGTTCAGTGCCTTAGATAAAAGACTCAAAATACGATTCGCAGTCGTTGGAAGATGCTGGAAGCTATGATGTAATTTAGCTATATCTGTTCGAGTGAGAGAAGATACTTTTAAGTTTCCTAAGGAAGGTAAAATATGCTGACTCCACAATCTTTGGTCTTCTTTACGACTGGAGGCTTTTTTACGGGAAGCATGTTCTTGCATATATTTATCTGAGAGTTCCCGAAGAGTTGGGTTGATTCGTAACTCTCTTTTCTCAGCAGAAGGATCTTTACCTTGGGTTACCTCTAGGAGCCAACGTTGAGCTACGACTCTTGCTTCTTCGCACGTTATCACACCATGATCTCCGATCTTGGGCTTACGTTGCCGATGGTCGTGCGTTCGGTAATACAAAAAATAGATGCGCTTTCTAAAGGGAGTGATCTTACATAAGAAACCTGGGGTTTCTGTATCCCAAAGGAGGAGATCTTTTTCTTGGGGCTGCGTAGATTCAATTAATCTCTTTGTAAGTTTCGGCATAAGATACCCTGTTTTCAGATAATCATTGGGTATTTAAAATTATTACAGGTAGCACACAGGTAGCAACAAAACAAGAATCGGTCAAGCTCAAAAATAACACCAGATATAGAAAATCCTTATATTTCAACAAGAAATGAACATTAAAAGAAACGAAAAGAATAAGAAATACACATGAATCTAAGACTTTTAATCAGGGGGTCACAGGTTCGAATCCTGTAGCGCCCACCATTCCCCCTAAAAAACTTTAATTCCTATTTTCTTAGACCCGCGGAGATATAACGATACATGGGTTTTTATTTTGTTGCAGTTGTTTGCAAATCAGCTCAGCCTGAGGTTTTTGAAGATTTGTAAAGCGGATGGGAAAGATCTTCTTCTGTTGTGCTTGGGCTATTTTTAAAAAATCTCTTTTGAAGAGGTTTGGATAAGTTTTAAATAATCTTTCTGCTTCTTTTTGAGCCATTTGAAGGGAAGTAAACGTACCTACTTGTATAGACCAGCGAGGAGCTCTAGCATCTGCAAGCGTAGGAAAGTCTTGAGAAGGTGGCGGAGGAAGATCTTTGGATTGTTTGAAAGGAATATTTTTAGGGGTAGAAGAAAGTTTCTTTTTTGAAGAATTTTTATGGTTGGAAGTCTGAAAATCTTTTTCTAGCTTCCTTAATAAAATATCAAAATCGGAAGAAAGTTCTTTTTTACCTTTATGTGCTAATTCTATCACTTCTGTAGAAACTTCTTTTGATTTTTCCTTTACAAAGGATTTTGATTTTTCTAAAAGAGCAAATCCTTTTTCTATAAGTTCTTCTACTTTCTGATTACGGTATTTATATGTTCGTCCTCCTAGTACAACAGCAATTATTCTTTTATTCCCTCGTTTAACAGAAGCTGTAATGTTTGACCCTACGGGATCCGTAAAAAACCCCGTTTTAATACCGTCGCATCCTTTAATTTTATTGAGACATGTTCTATTCTTATTTGGATGAGATAAACCCTTATAAGTAAAGCTCTTGATACTAAAAAATTTATAAAACTGCGGAAAATCTCGCATAAGTGCGCGACCTAAGAGGGCCATATCATAAGGAGACGAAATTTGTTTTGGGTCATGCCACCCTGATGCATTCTGGAAAATTGTTTTCTTCATCCCTAATTTTCTTGCTTTTTCTGTCATAAGAGCTGCAAATTTTTGTTCGGTTTTTCCGATAGCTTCTCCTAAAACTGTAGCTGCGTCATTGGCCGATTTAATAATGCTTCCTTTAATAGCATCTTGTACGGAAATAGTTTCTCCTGCCACTAAGTTAATAAGTGCTGGTTTCTTATTTGCCGCGTTTTTAGATACACGCAGCTTATCTGTGAGTTTCATCTTACCTTGCTTTAATTGCTCGAAAACAAGATAAAGGGTCATCATTTTTGCTAAGGAAGCAGGATAATGCGTCATATATCCTTTTTCCTCATAAAGAACTTTTCCAGTATCAGCATCAATAACGATGGCTATCATTTTGTCATTTGGTTTTGTTTCAGCCCATTTATTATAAATTTTCATTGCTTTTTTGGCTAAGGCTTCCTGATTAGAGATAGCTTTAATAGAAGAAAAAGAAAAAATAAAATAGACTACAATCATTAGTCCTGCCCATAAAAAAGTTCTCAAAAAATACATCTAAGATCTCTTTTCAAATAGCTCTAACAAGGACATAGACAGAGATTTTTTTTGGCACATATCAAGAGAATCAAGTTTTTGAAGAAGAAGATCATGCCAAGAAGAAAGAGAATAAACATGAGCACGAGGGTCCTTTTTTACAAAAGATAAGGAAATGTCTAAAGCTCTAAATACATCATATAAAGAAACGAGGGAAAGATCTTTTTTAAGGAACCATCTTGTATTTTCCGCTCTTTCGATAAAACCTGCTTGGCGCAAGTGGTTTAAAACATATTCTAGGCGGAGCCCTCCAAGATGCGTTTTAGATAAGAAATCTTTTTCGTGAAGGCCTTTATTTAGCTTATGTTGATCCTGCCACAAAAGTTCGATAGTTCTTAAAGTATTGATAAAAAGCGTCGTATAGGAATGATGCGAATATTGCTGGAATGATAAAGGCATTAGTTTCCACTCTGGAAGAAGAGCCGTTATTTGGGCCCCATAGAGGATCAGACTCCAAAAAACGTACATCCAAAGTAGGAAAATAGGTAACACAGATAAGGTTTTATAAATGAATTGGTAGGAAGGAAGGTAAGTAATATAGCTAATAAAAAGCTCTCTACAGATTTCAAAAATGATAGCAGCACAAAATCCTCCAATAAAAGCGTGATACAGCTGAACATTATAGTTGGGAACAGTAAAATAAAACAAAGAGAAAAATATACTTGCGAGAAATATGGATATAAGAGGGGATACGTAAGAATTATGCGTTATAAGGGAGTAAAGAGGAACATAAGATGCAATCGTTGAAGAAAGATCTATTCCAATCACAATAACCAGTGGGCCAAGAGTTAGAACCGTCCAAAAAGATAAAAGTCTTTTTAGGAAAGATCTAGACATACCTACTCCCCAAAGATTGTTGAAAGTGGCTTCTATGGTGGAAAAAACAAAGAGTAAAGCAATAACGAGTAAAGTAATTCCAAGGAGGCTTAGATGCCGGACATTTTCAATAAAGAGGGTAAGGTGTTCTTCAACGATAACTTCTGATTCGAAAAATAAATGTTGTGAAAGAAAATGAATAATTTGTTCTTGGCTATTTTGTAAAACATTAAAAGAAGCCAAAGCAGATAAAGAAATTGTTAAAAGGGGAACGAGGGCTAGCAAAGAAATATAACTAAGAGCAGTGGCACTTAAAGCACATTTGTTATCAAAAAAAGTTTTTGTAACATACCACGCAAAATATAAGCTATGCCTCAGAAAGAGAGGCACCTTATTAACAAAAGATAGTCGTTCTTCCTTTCCCATTGTAGCGTTATCTTTTACTTTTTAAAGTAAACATTTTCTAACTTTGCCACTTAAGAATACAAGGTTTTACTGGGTTTACAAAGGCTCTTTTTTCTTCTTGAGCGCTTGCATATTCTTTTTTGAGCTTAAAATACCATTTTGCTTGGGTATCTGCGTCTTTAATGAGCAAAAAAGAAGGGCTAAAAGCTAGGCCTTTCTGCTGTAAAGCAACAGCACGACGATCTTGATTAAGGAAAGTATAGGCAAAGGGATAAAAGAAAGGTTTTAAGAGACTTAGCCACGGAATAGTCCAATAGATACAGTGTGTAATTTCAGATGTTTTATCATCTATAGGGGTTATAGTTGTTAGCCCAATAACGTAATGGCGTCCTACTTTAATGGATTCGAGACGGATACCAGGAAGAGAGAAAGTGATTTCTGTCTCCGGAGTGCCCCCTAATATCTTATAAGCTTTCGCATTTTTAGAAGGTGCATGGCGCGCCATCTGAAATCCTAGAGGAAAGGGAACGAAACTTTTTTGCTTTTCATGAATAGAAGAAGACGTTCTCCAAAACCAAGATTTATGAACAAAGGGCCCATGAGCAGGATCCATAAGCCCTATAACAGCGTGGTCCACAGAACAAGGGAATATCATTTTTAACGCTAAGTTAGGTTTAGCTTCTTTAAGCACAGAAAGCATTTCTAAAATAGGGGGTAAGGATTGTAAAGAAGAAGAGTTTCCTAAATATACCCAGATCGTACCATTTTGCTCATGACAGGGGAATGTTTTGACTTTGATTTTAGAAAAATTAAAGTCTTGGTCCTTCGTGAGAGAGGGTATTTTTGTGCAAGCCCCTGCTCCATCGAATCGCCAGCCGTGGTAACAGCATTCTATTTCTCCTTTCCCTTCTGGTAAGTATTGGCCGCAAGAGAGAGGCATGCCGCGGTGAGGGCACACATCATAAAGGGCTTGGACAATACCTTGCTGATCCCTAAAAAAGACGAGAGGTATTCCTGCAAGTGTTTTCCCCACTAGCTTTTTTTGCGGCAGGTCCTTACTAAGAAGGCCGAAATACCACATATTATGAAGAAATAAGTTATCCATTACACTTTTATAATTAAAAAATGAAGTTTCTGCTAACCCTACAAAGATCTAGGTAGAGGGTCAATAGGTGAACGGGTTAGTCGGTAGTCTTCTTATAAATTTCTTCAACGATAACCTCTAAGTCCTTATTTTTATTGATAAGGTGCTTCATCGGAAGGTCGTTATCTAGTTGACGTTTTATATATTGCTGCATGGGAGATAGAAAAAGAGAAGGCATTGTTGATAAATCAGGTAGCCGTTTGTTTGGGTGGAACTTCTCTTTTTTAGGTAAAATAGTCTTTTTAACCCATTGGGCAGCTTCCGAAACACTAGGAGCCACATACGTGCTGGGGCCACTTACAAAAGGATGTATCCAAGAAGGAATATGCTGATTAAGAATCTGAGCATTTCTAGGGCGATAAAAGGAACTATCTGCTGCTACAGAAACTACGGGTATTTTGAGCCAACCTGCAAATATCATTTCTCCTCCAACCCCAATACCCCGCTGTTCTCGCAGATCTGCAAGGACTAAGGTACTTAAGTAAACCTGAAGAAGGTCTCTTCCAAAAACAGAAATACTATCTGAAAGGTCGTCACTACGGTTGGATGGATCTAAATAATCAATAGAATGAGGAGAAAAGACTTGAGAAAGCTGACCTAATTCCGGTTCACCCCAGAAAAAGCCATCATTTTTCTCATGAGCTTTCTTAATTTTGCCAGATAGATAAATACGGAGCGACATAGGTATGCCTCTTTTAAATGATTAAGAAGGATATAATATTTGGTAAAAAAGAAAATGATTATTTTAAGAAAAAAACTGGAAATTTTTGCTTAAAAGACTTATATTATAAGTGTTGGGTAACTAACTATTGTGATAAACGGTATACGGAATAGGCGTAGCGGACCCGGGGGCGGTACCCGGCACCTCCACCAAATTAAAGACTTAGCGGTTTTCTTAGGGGGGGTGAACTAGGATCGACGTGCGTAATAAAGGTACTACTTTTCACTCGGAATTGTCCACCGGAACGGGCTACGGATATAAATGCCGACAATAGAAAGCGACGCTTCGGAGTTGCATTTGGTACAGTTGCTCTTAATGACAACACTCCAAAAGCAATCAACGATGACATGCCTGCAAAAAGGGCACGCGTTGCTTAAAACCTGTTATATCATCGAAAACTGATATACGCGGTCTGGGGGCACCGGGCAACAGAACGCCCCCACTTCTTCCTTATTTTCCAAACACAGAAAATATAAAAAAAGCCAAAAAATTTTAACTATGCTTTTTTTTATCATCTGATATGGTGGAGCGTCTTTCTCTCAACTAAGAAAGTTGCTTCATGGATTATACGTCTTTTTTCCAAGATCGTCTTCAAGAGTGGAAAAAAACCGGGAATTATAGATATTTCGCGGACATTGCTCGTAAAAAAGGAGAATTTCCAAAGGCCTTATATAGAGGGGCTGGATCTTTGCAAGCACCTCAAGAAGTTATTGTGTGGTGTAGCAATGATTATTTAGGCATGGGTCAGCATCCGGCTGTATTAAATGCTATGCACGAAGCATTAGATACTGTAGGCGCAGGTGCAGGTGGCACACGTAATATCTCAGGAACAACACACTTTCATATTCTTCTAGAGCAAGAACTAGCCGATCTTCATCAAAAAGAAGCCGCTTTGGTTTGTACATCAGGGTTTGTGGCTAATGAGGCAGTATTTGAAACTTTATGCGGTAAACTTCCTAATTGCATTATATTTTCTGATGAACTCAATCATGCTTCCATGATTAAAGGGATGAGGGTTAGCCGGGCTCAAAAGCGTATTTTCAAACATAATGATGTACGCGATTTAGAGCGTCTTTTAAGAGAGGCTCAAATAGAAGATCCTGATGCCCCTAAAATCATTGCTTTTGAGTCTGTATATTCTATGGATGGGGATATTGCTCCCATTAAAGAGTTTTGTGATCTTGCTGATACCTATCAGGCTCTTACGATTTTAGATGAAGTGCATGCCGTTGGCTTATATGGAAAGAGGGGAGGGGGAATCGCAGAGGAATTAGGTCTTTCTGATCGTATTACTCTTATCTCAGGAACATTAGGCAAAGCTTACGGATTGCATGGAGGCTATATAGCAAGTTCGCGTCTGATTATTGATTTTATTAGATCTTTCTCTCCTTCCTTTATTTTTACAACTGCACTTCCGCCTGTTGTTATTGCAGGGGCGTTAACTAGCATTCGCCACCTAAAGCAAAGCAATTTTGAAAGAGCTTTGCATCAAAAGAGGGTGCAGTACTTAAAAGAGAGATTAAAAGCCTTTGATATCCCTTTTTTAGATTATCCTAGCCATATTGTTCCTGTATTGTTGGGAGAAGCACATTTATGCCGCCATGCAGCCACACTTCTGTTGGAGAAATATAATATCTATGTGCAGCCTATAAATTACCCTACGGTACCTGTAGGGACAGAGCGCTTTCGTCTTACGCCTTCACCTGTTCATACTCAGAAGATGATAGATGACTTAGTAGCCGCTTTAGATGCGGTGTGGATGGAATTGAGGCTCTCTCGTTCCCTTCCTTATATACCAAAAAGGGCGATAGTGTAGATTTTTTGCAAGAATTCATATTATTTTTATACTAAAGACCCAAATATAAAATCAGCCTATGAACAAAAGATAAGATGTTATATGATCCATAAAGTATAGGGTAAATTTATTATTCTATAAAAATAAAAGACAACAAGGAGAATACGGTTATGAATAAAGAAGACTTAGTTAACTATATAGCTAAAAAAGCTAAGATTAAGAAAGTAGAAGCAGATAGAGCATTGAATGCTGCTTTTGAAGGTATCACAGCTTCCTTGAAAAAAGGAGAAGATGCTTCTTTCGTTGGATTTGGAAGTTTTTCTGTACTTAAGAGAAAAGCTCGTGAA
Organism: uncultured Alphaproteobacteria bacterium; assembly: GCA_964442815.1. Lineage (GTDB taxonomy): Bacteria > Pseudomonadota > Alphaproteobacteria > 16-39-46 > 16-39-46 > CAYUAL01. The sequence goes on from CAYUAL010000020.1 coordinate 9,565, forward strand.
GGTCGTAACCCAAGAACTGGTGAGAAAATTAAGATTGCTGCTTCAAAATCTGCACGGTTTCGTCCAGGCAAAAACCTTCGCAAAATATAAAAGCGTTGGAAAATTTCCAGATACTCCTGGAAATTTAGAAGATTTTAAAGAGATAGGGTATGCTTTTTAAGAAGTATGCCCTATTTTATTTATAAATTATTTAAAGTTGCTTTTTCATGTTAAGCATAGGCCTCATGAGCGGTACCTCCATGGATGGTATTGATAGTGCGCTTCTGGAAACAGATGGGTCAGCTCAGTGTATTTATCCTTTAGGAAATGCTTTTTTCCCTTATGAAGATTCTTTTAAACTCCTTTTAAAAGCAGCAGAATATACCATTAAAAAATATGATGGCATCATGAAAGATGCGTGCTTTTATTATGAAGACAGCCTAGTAGAATATTTAGCTAAAGAGCTTAAAATAGAGGCTTCTATTATTAAGGAAAAG
>CAYUAL010000020.1:10050-15146 GCA_964442815.1 uncultured Alphaproteobacteria bacterium
TTTCGGTTTATCTTTATGGAGAAAAAAATATGGATAAGCCTCTTGGATTAGAGGAAGTTATCCAACATTCAGTTTTTCTTCATAGTAGAGCAGTCGAAGGCCTATTAAAAAAAACAGGATATAAACCCAAATCCATTGATGTGATTGGATATCATGGACAGGCTATGTTTCATCGTCCTAGACAAAAAATTACTATTGTTGTGGGGGATGGTCAGTACCTAGCTGATCAGACAGGAATTACAGTAGTTACGGATTTCCGAAAGAAAGACGTTGACTTAGGAGGCCAAGGAGCACCTTTTGCACCTCTTTATCATCAGGCTTTGGCTGTACGAGATAACCTTATACCGCTTCTGGTAATTAATTGTGGCGGGATAGCAAATATCACTTTTATTGGTGGTTTCCAAGAAGAGGACCTCCTAGCCTTTGATACAGGGCCAGGAAATGGACTTATCGATAGGTTTATAAGGCAACGAACATATGGACGAGAATGTATGGATAAGGATGGTTTGTACGGAAAGCAGGGAAAAGTACACCAGGCAGTTTTGAATGCTTTGTATGAAAAATCTATTTTAATAGAAGGTCAGAATTATTTTACAAAAGCACCTCCTAAATCTTTAGATAGTGGCGATATGGTTCTTATACCTGAATTAGAGAGCTTATCTTTGGAAGATGCTTGCGCCACATTAGAGGCATTTACGGCTGAGACGATAGTGGACAGCCTTCGTTTTGTAGAAAAAAATATCCCTCATAAATGGATACTTGCGGGAGGGGGATGGAAGAACCCTATTATTCTTAAAGAACTAAAAGAAAGGGCGCATCAAAGATTTAGCCCTCATATAGAAATTCTTTCAGCGGATGACATAGGCTGGAATAGCCAATCCATGGAAGCAGAAATTTTTGCCTATCTTGCAGTTCGCAGTCTTCAGAGAAAACCTCTTAGTTTACCAAATATAACCGGTGTTCCCTATCCTTTAACAGGAGGACAAATATATAGGCCTAAAACTTGAAGAAGAGATAATTTAGAGTAAGCAAGAAGAAATTTTAAATTTTATTATCTAAAAAAAGGTAAGACAAAATCTGGTCTTGTACCTTCTCGCTGAAAAAGTTCTTCTAAACTTTCGACAGTGGGCTTACCTTCTTCCCATGTAAGATCGTCTTTATGGATGCCGCTTGCAATAAATATACTTTTATAACTCATAGCTTGGGCTCCTGTAATATCTGTACGTAAAGAATCCCCAATAGCTAGAATTTGCGAAGGATCAGAGATTTGTAAATAAGGTAATGCCCTCTCATATATCGAAGGAAAAGGCTTTCCGTGATAAAAAACAGTACCGCCTCTCTCTGTATACCATTGTGCAAATGTTCCTGCGCATACTTGACGTATTCCATCTGCAAAAACATATAAATCAGGATTTAGACAAACAAGAGGAATATTTCTTTCTAGACCTCTCTGGAGGACAGGCACACTTACACTTAGTTCTTGCTCTCCATCCTGGGGATTAGTGCATAAAATAAAAGCAGCTCCTTCAATATTCGTTGAGATAAGGCCATGTTGCTCAACTAAGGGAAAATCTTCTTTTCTTCCAAGATAGAAACAAGAACGCCCTAGTTCTCTATATACTGGAAGGGTTTGATCCTTTAATGCTTCAAGGCCTTCATCTCCAGAAGTAATAATACCTACATAGAAGCCTGGAGGTATCCCCATGCTTGTAAGGCGTTCTTTTGTTATGTAAGAAAGTCTCGGGGCATTTGAAAGAAAAACTACTCGTTTACCTTGCTGGTGAAGAGAACCTAAACAAGAAAGAGCTTCAGGGTAGAGAATTTTCCCATCATGAATAACACCATAAAGATCAATAATAAAACCTTTATACTGGTCAGAAATATCGGATAAACGAGAAATTACTCTTGTTTGTCTTTGTTCAGCAGGAAAATCTTCAGCATTTAAACGAGTAGCTAAACAGGAATTTTGAGTAATGAAAACTATATAAGTAAAAAAAAGGAAAAAAATATTAATACGATTGGACCTATTATTTTTTATTTTCTCGAAGAGGAAAAGTTTCTTTTGGCGCGATTTGACCACTTTTTCCTTCTTTAAAGTGAATGCGGCAAACAGCAACGTATCTATCATTCCCACCTACTTCAATTTGGACGCCTTCGCGAACGGCATTTCCTTGCTCGTCAATACGTAAATTCATCGTAGCTTTTCGCCCGCAGTGGCAAATCGTTTTAATTTCTTCTAACTCTTCCGCTAAAGTAAGAAGATGCTTTGTGGCTTCAAAAGGTTCTCCTAAAAAGTCTGATCTAATCCCATAAGTGAGAACAGGAATATGAAGTTCATCAACTATATCGCTCAGTTGATAGACTTGCTCTTTTGTCAGGAAGTGAGCGTCATCTACTAAAATGCAATGAAGAGGCGCAGCTTGGTGACTTTTTACGACATAGTCATGAAAGGAAAAGTTTGTATCAAAAGTAATAGCTTCACTTTCAAGCCCGATGCGCGAAATAATACGTCCTTTCTTTCCAAAGCGTGTATCAAAATCCGCCATGAAAAGAAGAGTGCGCATCCCTCTTTCATTATAATTATGGCTGGATTGTAAAAGAGTCGTCGTTTTTCCTGCATTCATTGCGGAGTAATAAAAATACAATTTTGCCATGAGTACCTATGTTCCTTGTTCCTTTAAATTATCGTAAGTCTTTATTATCACCCTTTGAGGAATATATAAAGGATACCTTTTTCGAAATCATCCAAGGAGCTTTCTCATGCCGGAAGGAAAAAAAGGAAGAATTTATAAGATAAAACCCAATTCCCCAACCAATGAAAGCTAATAAAGTTGAAAGGCCTATTTTTAGAAGAATTTCTATTTTAAAAGATTTTTTAGAAGAAAAATATTTTCCTCGCCATGGGAGAACCATAAAAAATACTACTATCCAGATTATTTGATATAATAAAATACCTGTGCCTATGCCCATAGTTTTTTAGCTTAAACGTACAACATGAACTGCCGTTAAAGGTTTTTTCCCTAGTCGATTATAAGCAGCTTGACGTAAAGCAACACGAAGGGCTTCTTTTATGGCATTATCGTCTTCTCGTCGTTCTTCAGGTAGGCTTTTGAAGGCTGTAAGGAGAGCTTTCTCAATATCGTCATAAAGGCGCTTAGCGCGTTCTGGAGTTTCTTCTTCATTCACTACACCAAACAGAGTTGTTTGAGGGAGTTCAGCTATTTCATCATACCGGTCTAAAGAAATGGTAACAACAGCTGTGCCTTGTGAAGACATTTTTCGACGTTCTTTTAATAAAGAGCTATTCATTGAAACAAAAACGGTCCCATCCATGCCTAACCGGCCAGCATGAACGTGCTCAATAATTTCAGGTTTCTCAGGGGCAAGTCGAACGATAGAACCATTTGCAGGAATAAGAACCTCAGGGACTTGGCATTCTTTTGCAAGCTCTGCTTGGGATTCTAAATGGCGCGCTTCGCCATGGACTGGGATAACAAGTTGAGGGCGAACCCATTGATACATTTGGCTTAGCTCTTCACGTGCAGGATGGCCTGATACATGTAAAACAATGTCTCCGTGAAGTTTAGAAGGAGTGATGACTTCACAACCCATATAGACAAGAGCATTTTGGAGAGATCCAATGCTTCTTTCGTTTCCTGGAATAACGCGAGAAGAAAAGATAATAGAATCTCCTGCTTCTAAGGAAAATTCTGGATGTTGATTCCATGCTAGGCGACTAAGAGCAGCACGCTGTTCTCCTTGGCTGCCTGTGGTAAGAATTAAAATTTGAGAACGTGGAAAATTGCTTGCTTCTCGTGGGCTAACAAAAAAGTTTTCTGCTGGAGAAGAGATTTTTTCTTGGGCGCCATTTTTGGTAATACGGGGAAAATCTACAAGATATCCACAACTTTGGGCAGCTTCGATCATGCGAATCATGGATCGCCCTAAGATACAAACTTTGCGCCCCATATCTTTGGCAGATAATAAAATGGATTCAACACGTGCTATATTAGAAGCAAAACATGTTACGACGACAGCATTTTTTTTATCCTTTATAATAGCATCTAAGCCTTTACGTACGTCAGCTTCAGATCCAGACGTTCCTGGCTCAAATACGTTTGTAGAATCACAAATCATAGCAAGGACACCTTGATCACCAAGCTCCTGAAGAGCTTTTATGTCAGTCGCATTACCAATGAGAGGAGAAGGATCTAATTTCCAGTCTCCTGTATGGAGAACTTTTCCTAAAGGTGTTTCAATGACTACGCCATTTGGTTCGGGAATAGAGTGGGTAAGAGTTATAAGGCGAATGGTAAAAGGATTAATTTCTATAGTCCCTGATAAAGGGATCTCAATAATTTTGACTTGGTCGAGTAGTCCTACGTCTTTTAATTTTTCTCTTAGGATATAAGCTGTAAAGGGTGTCGCATAAAGAGGGGCTTGGAGGTATTTCCATAAATAAGGAAGAGCTCCAATATGATCCTCATGGGCATGTGTCAGCAAAATGCCGACTAAATCTTTTTTGCGTTCTACTATAAATTCTGGATCTGGGAGAATGACTTCAATTCCCAAATCATTCCCAAAAGTAACGCCGAAATCAACTATAAGCCATTTATCTTTATAACTATAAAGATTCAAATTCATTCCGATTTCTCCGGATCCTCCTAGAGGAAGAAAAAGAAAATCAGATGGTTGCTCAGATTTTTTTGCCATAAAATAATACCTTTTTAAGAAACAGACCCAAAATTGTCTTCATATATGTAATATAATCCTTTTAATAAAAGAGCTGGTTCCATGATGTCAAAGAGAGAAGTATCTGTTTGAAACAAGGAAGCAAGGCCGCCTGTTACTACAACTTTGGGGGGCGTAGTAAAAGTTTGGTAAGTAGAGGGAAATTCTTCTAGAAGGCGTTGGATAATTCCTTCAAAAAGACCGATATACCCATAATATATACCGGTTTGCATTTGTGGAATAGTCCAAGTTCCAATAACAGAAGAAGGCTTCTCTATGGGAATATTAGGAAGTAACGCAGCTCCTTGGGATAAAGATTGAGCCACAAGACTTGCCCCTGGAGCAATAACTCCACCAAGATGATT
>CAYUAL010000021.1:0-15088 GCA_964442815.1 uncultured Alphaproteobacteria bacterium
AGAAAGCCAAAATACTGGAATTGATCCTACGACATCCTCCCAAGAGGATATTCTTGAATTAACAGAACCTTTAGAAGAACCTGCGTCAGATACTTTTACTGATACAAGCACCGCATCTCTTTCTTCCGAAGGGGCTTCCCATGAGCCTCTTCTTTCTAAAAATTCGGAATATACTGCTTCTTCCGCCTTCCAAAATCTCTCTCGTGCAGTTGATATCAAACAAGCCCAAGATGCTATACAAGGTACGGGCGGAAAAAGCGTAGATGAGCTTGTAAAAGAAATTATGCGGCCTTTTATAAAAGACTGGCTTAATCAGCATCTTCCTTTAGTTGTTGAACGCCTTGTTAGCAAAGAAATTGACCGCTTAGCCGCACAAGCACGCTCTAATGCTGCTGCTTCAACAGGAAAAACTTCTTCTATCTAACAGTTTTAGAAAAGTTCCATACATACATGTCTCATACTGCTCTAGTTACGGGTGCAAGCAGAGGGCTTGGATTAGAATTTGTAAAGCAATACGCTCAAGATCAGTGGAATGTTATAGCCTGCTGTCGACAGCCTACCCAAGCAAAAGAATTACAAGCTCTTTCTATTGATTACCCTTCTGTCAAAATAATAAAATTAGATGTTTGCAACGATAAAGAAATTTCACAACTTGCCAAAATTTTATCAGGAATACCCATTGATATTCTCATCAATAATGCAGGAATATTAGGAAAAACATATACTTCTATAGAAACTGTTTCAAAAAAAGAAATGATGGAGGTATTTTTAACCAATGCTATAGGGCCTCTACAAATAGCTAGGGTACTACTTCCCAACCTCACCTTAGGGGCACTTAAAACAATCGTAAACATTAGCAGCCAGTTAGGAAGCATTACTTTTAATACCCAAAAAATTGATCCTTCTCTTACCACACCCTATAAAGGCTACTACGCCTATAGAGCCAGCAAGGTGGCTCTTAACATGTTGATGAAAACACTAAGTTTAGAATGGTACTCTAAAGGTATCCGTATCTTACTCCTCCATCCAGGATGGGTAAAAACAGACATGGGCGGACCGAGAGCAATCCTGGATACGACTGTAAGCGTAAAAGAGCTACGAAAAGTTATTATAGAAAAATCTTCCTTAGATGATGCGATGTATCATACTTTTGAAGGAGAAGAGCTTCCATGGTAAGGTAATACCCTCCTTCCTTGAAGGAACCTAAAGACTAGATTACCCAATACCTTATAAGCAAAGAAAAAATTTTTAGGCCTCCTACACCAAGGCTACGGAGGACAGTCCAGCTCTAAACTCGCTTCTGGCTGGCGTAAGGCAATCGAAGCTCGAAGAATGTAGATTGGAGCGGGCGAGGGGAATCGAACCCCCGTCGTAAGCTTGGGAAGCTTCTGCTCTACCATTGAGCTACGCCCGCAGCTCTAAAAAATAAATTGCTTAAACATAGACTATATAGGATGGCGTCCCCAACGGGATTCGAACCCGTGTTGCCGCCTTGAAAGGGCGATGTCCTAGGCCTCTAGACGATGGGGACAAGTTCTTTTGATCTCTACCTATATCTTACATAGAAATCAAGTAAATTTTCATTCTCAGAGAGTAAGAAGTCTCAGGGAAACAATTTTATATCTAAAAATAGGCTTTTTATTTTAGTGTTTCACCTTTATGAATACCATATATATGGTCTTGTGGTAAGGAACCCGTCATGTCTCCAAAACTTATATGGCAGCTTGTTTTTCCATCACAATGAAGAATCTGTCCTAAAGCTCCTTTTTGTACCTGTGCTATGGGTACCTTGGGATTGGTAACACTAGACAAAACAGTATCTTGTTTCGTAATACCCAGTCTTTTTTTCGTACTTACCATATTCTTTTGGATCCATCCGTTCTTTCCTCCACAAGTTTGTATCTGTAGCCACGTCTCAAGTGCTCCTATAACTTCTACCGGCTGAGGAGTAAGAATAACAACTATGGGATACTGACGACTAGGACCTGAGCGCATATTAACTTTCTTAGCTTTGATACTTGCAAAGTAAGGGATAAATTGGGAAGAAACCTTCGGATCAATAGTTACAGCAAAAACACTCGAAGAAAATTTTTCTCCAATAAATCCTATTGAGATCACGACAAGAGCTAAAAAAAAGAAACTTCTCTTTCTAATTTTTTTTTTCACACTACCATCCCATGAGCTTCTTAAGAAACCCACCATAAAATAAGGCCAACAGCTACAATACCAACAATTATCATTTTTTACCTTTTAAAAATTACCTTTTGCTTATTTAAATTAGCACGGTAAAAAAAAAATTTAGAGAAAGCAATAAAAAAGGGGCCAAACCGACCCCTTTTTTAAGAAGATATTTAAGATTAGCTTAGAAGCTGATCTTCATACCTACGATACCAACATTGGCTTTGTTAGAAGCAACAACTTGCGCTGTATTATTAGAAGTCGTCCCAGGATTAATAGCTGGGTTATCAAAGTTGTTTCTTGTAGCTTGCGTGTTACGTAGATCGAGGTAATCGTACTCAGCATATACTGCTAACCCAGGAGCCAAAGTATGGTCAACTGTGAAAGAGTAAATATCTGCTTTTCCTGTAGGATCACCCGCAGCAACGGTTTGTCCGTTCTTCTGCTTTGTCCATTGTCCACCAACAGCAACCTTTGTATCTCCAAAGGTATACCCTAGAGCAGCAGACCAACCTTTACCACCATCCCAGTTCTTCTGGCTCTTAAGTGTGCCAGTTTTCTGGTTATCAATGTAACCACCACCAACTTGGAAACCTTTGTAGCTTAACAAAGTACCCAATTGCCATGCTCTCTGTTTCTCAGGTGCTCCAGTAGTACCATTAACAGGCTTTGTCTTATTTGCACTAATACCAGCAGCTGTGAGGCTTAATCCAAATCCACCTTCAAAGCTATGTGTAAAGTTCAAAGCTCCTTCAGCGATACCTTGGTTGGTCATCTGTGCAGGGTTGTTTTTATCATTAATTGGGCTGTTTCCAGCATGCTTATCTAAAGGCGTAAAGGCCGCACCAAGCATAAATCCAGCAAAACGAGGCGTATAGTAAATAGCCTTTGTATTCGTTCCTGTATCTGCAGCCATGCTATCACCTGTAAAGACACCAGAAGGTGTAGCAATAACAGTAGAAAAGTCTCCATCAAAACCACCGGTTGCACCCAAAACGTTCGCAGCGTCATTCATAAGAATGTCAGCAGGACCTGTCTTGTCACCGAACTGGAATGTACCCCAGCTTCCTTTAAGCTCAATACGGTTTTCAGATATAGCTGTTGAAGCAGCTGTATCACCCGTAAGAACGATGCTGTAGTTATACTCAAGACCATTAGCAGCCACACCAGCTACCACAAAGTCCATTTCACCACGTTGCACAAAAAGATACCCTAATCCGCGACTATTACGAGGATTCTGAGAAGCAGCAGAAAACTGTGCAGTCCCCGTAGTTGCGCTTAAATTGCTTGGGCCTTTATTTGAAAACGCGAAAGCTTGAGAGCGTGCGTTACCCATTATAGAAAGAGATGGAACCTGCGCAGCAGCCTGAGCATAATCTGCCATAGCCACTAAAGAAGCAACAAGGGCTGAGGTTCCCAGAAGTTTTTTCTTCATTTACTACCTCCAAAAAAAAAGATAAAGAATAATTGAAACCGTATTTAAGAGGTAGGTCTAACCTTTCCCTCTAATCTTGATATCAGTTAAACGATAGAAACATTAAAATAGCAACCCATCTTCTGCTTTAAGAAAAGAGTTTAATGAATGTCTGTTGCAGACGCATCACACCAAAAAAATGTAAGAAAAACAAAAAAGAAATGTTTTCTCTTTTCCTGTTCAGAAGAAAATTTTTCCTTCCTTTACGCCCTTAAAAAGTACCTAGTAAAGCTAGACTCTTCTTTAAGTATAGATATTACCTCTTCGCTTCCTTCTTTTCCTCTAAAGGAAGGTTCCTTTATTATTTCCTTTTTAAATTCTAACAAAGATCTTTCTTTTTTTCCAAAGCACATTTTACCTTTTTTATCATGGATAGTCCTTTTAGAAAAGGCTCCCCCTAAAAAAGATGAACTAGAACATACTATAAAATGTTTTTCTAAACCTGTTTATGTACAAGAGATGGCTTTGTGGGTATATGACCGGGTTTTGTCTTCTTCTCAGGAGACTACTTCTCCTCCTGATAGAATTTCTCTTGGTTCTTTTTTATTTGATCCCCATATACGTTGCTTAATACATAAAAAAACGCTTTCTTCCCTCACTCTAACAGAAAAAGAAGCATCCCTGCTCGCCTATCTATATAAAAGTAAAGATAAAATTATATCAAAAGAAGATATTTTAGAAGAAATTTGGGGCTATAAAAAAGGTAAAAATATTTCTACAAGAACCCTTGAAAGCCATATTTACAGCTTACGTAAAAAGCTAGAAGAGGATCCTGCATTCCCAAAAATGCTTTTAACAGAAAAAGGAGGCTATCGGTTTCGCATTCCTTAATTGTTTATTTCCCCCACCGTTTATGTATCCATAACCATTGGCCCGGATGATCACGAACCCATCCTTCTATAATTTGATTAACACGCGTCATAGCTTTCTGAATATCTTCTTCTTCATTTTCTGTCTGATCTATCCAAAAAGGTTTTTCATATCTTACTTTAAACTTTGTTCCCTTTAAACGAATTACGACCGTAGGAATAATAGGAGCTTTAAATCTACGAGCTAATCGCGCCAAAGCAGGTGCTGTAGGAGCTTCATGTCCAAAAAAAGGAACTTGGATACCATCATTCATTTTTTGATCCATTGTCATTCCTACTTTTTTACCCTCTGCCAGAGCTTGTAGAACTGCTTTCGCACCTTCTTTTCCTTTAGGTACATACTTAAGGAGTTTTTCTTGAGAGCGTGTTTTTTGGATAAGTTTATCTATAAGGGTATTATTAGCTGCTCGATAAGTTACACAAACAGAAACTCCTTTTTGAGCTCCTACAAGAGGACTTATCTCCCAGTTTGCTAAGTGCCCTGAAAAGAAAAGTGCTGGATTAGTACTATCTCGTAGAAACAAAAGCACGTCCAATCCTTCTATGATAATAGATTCATGATCCTGTACAATTTTATAGATATGAGGGAATTCTCCTGTTACGCGGCCTAAATTTTCCCACATTTCTCGAATAATTCTGGTTTTTTCAACTTCCGGCATAGAAGGAAAAGCCAAAGCTAAATTCTCTCGTGCTATATGATTTATAGATAACATCGGGCCTATCAATCTTGCTATTTGCCCTCCCATCCAAGAAGCAAATTTATAAGGGAACATTTTAAAAAATAAATAAATGCTCCAAAGGACCGTAGCTACTAAAACATTAAGAAAACGATGCATAGTTTACCTTTATCAATTTTCTTTTATCAGATTCTTTTCTTTGAGAAAATTTTCTAAGCTTATACAAAATTCTTTATTTCTTTCTAGCCCTTTAAGTTCTACGGAAACAGCTTCTATATCTTTGTGGTATTTCAAAGGAATACGCACTTTATCTTTTTCTGTCGTTACACAAAAAGCTCCTCTTTCCTCAGCCTCTCTCACAAGCGATTGGATCTCTCTTTCGGTGTAAGGGTAATGATCTGGAAACGCTTTTTGAGAAATCAAAGATAATCCCATTTTTTGAAGCGTACAAAAAAACTTCTCGGGATATCCAATACCTGCAAAAGCAAAAATGGCTTTTCCTTTTAATTTAGATTTATCTACTTTTAGAGGCTCTAAGAATGTTTCCACGATCCCTTTTCGTATTGTTTTTAATCTTTGGAGCAAAGGTTTTTCTCCACTCCCTACCACGACAAAAAAATCTGCTTTTTTAGATGCTGAAGCAAAAGACTCCCTTAATGGACCTAAAGGAAATATATGTCCATTCCCTAAACCTTTTTTTCCATCAAACACAATAAGAGAAAAATCCTTTGGCACCGATGCATTTTGAAGTCCATCATCTAAAATAACAAGATTAGCCCCTTCTTTTGCAGCTGCCTGAACCCCCTTTAAACGGTTTCGAGCTACCCATGTTGGAGCATGCTGTGCAAGAAGGAGAGCCTCATCTCCTACCTCTAAAAAAGTAGATTTTTTTAAATCCACCATTAAAGGCCCTTGTCTTTTTCCTCCGTATCCACGCGTTACAAAATGTATACATATTTCTGGATGTTTTTTGTGAATAAGCGAGTATAAGGCTATTGCCGTGGGCGTTTTTCCTGTACCTCCCATAGTTACATTCCCCACACAAATTATAGGGATAGAACTCTTGAGATGATTATTATAAAGTTTATGCCTAAGCCAAAAGACTGCTCTATACAATAAACTTAAAGGACCTATAAAGAATAAAATATAAAAGGGGACCTTCTGGGCATCCCAAAAAGAGGGACTCTTTAAGAAAAAAGCCATAATTATTTTACTTCTCCTTATCGTGTGGACGAGCCTTCACAGAAAAAGTAGAGAGAGGCAAATAAGGCTTTATATCTTCTAAAATTCGTCCTAAAACTGCATGCTCTGATTTAGCAACCTTTCTAGCTCGTTCTGCCATCTCAAAACAAAAATGCGAATCTTCTAAAAGTTTTTTTATTTTTTCAAAAGCCTCTTCCATATCTTTTACCTGAAAAGCAGCTTCATGTCGCTCAAATTTCTCTACTACATCAGGAAAGTTTTCCATATGAGGCCCAAAAAGTAGGACACTCTCTAGTAAAGCAGGTTCGATTGGATTATGTCCCCCAATAGACACGAAACTTCCCCCCATTATTACAATGGGGCACAAACGATAAAAGAGTCCTAATTCTCCTAGGGTATCTGCAATATAAACGTCTGTATCTGCAGCAATATCTTTTCCTGTACTTCGACGAATGACATTTAATCCTTTTTCAGAGAGCTCTTCATATATTTCAACTCCCCTATCAGGATGCCGTGGTACAATAATTGTGAGAAAACCAGGGAATTTTTCCTTTAGCCGTATATGAAGTTCTCCTATTTTACTTTCTTCATTATAATGCGTACTTGCCGCAAGTAAAAGAGGACGACCTTCTGTTGCTCCTTTTAAATATGCTAAATCCCCTATATCTACCGGCAAAGGCGCCGCCGCAAACTTTAAGTTACCAGGCATACGTATATGAGCAGCACCAAGAGATCTTAATCGAAAAGCCATTTGGGGCGATTGAGCAAGGCATAAATCAAATTGGCCCAATAAAAACCGAACTAAACTTGAGAATCTAGACCATCGTCTATAAGAACCATCTGAAACGCGCGCATTAATGAGAATAGATGGAATTCTTCTCTTTTTTATAGTGCATAAGAAAAGAGGCCATAACTCAGATTCAAGCCACAAGACACAAGACGGAGTCCACTTCTCCAAGAACATTGAAATACATAAAGGATGATCTATAGGAATGAATTGATGCATAGCTCGAGCAGGCAGCCTTTGCCTCATAAGACGCGCAGATGTTACTGTTCCTGTCGTTATAAGAATATGTAGTTCTATATTTTTATTTAAAAGCGCATCTATCAAAGGTAATGCTGCTAGAGACTCTCCTACACTGACGGCATGAATCCAAATAAGAGGTCCTTCTGGACGTTTCTTTTTAGAAAAACCAAACCTCTCAAAAAAATGCTTTGCGTCTTCTTTCTCTTTAAAAAGTCTTCCTATCAAATAAATGCATAAAAAAGGAGACAAACACCAAATGAGCCCCTGATAAAGCCTATATACAAAAAGTGAAAAAAAAGAACCCATAGGTTAGTTATATATCCTTACAATAAGTATCTGCTTTATGCTCAATCTTGTTAAGTTCATTTTCAACCTTTTGACATATCGTTTCAAGCATTTTTGGTGTATTTTCCAAAGGAAAAGATATCGGCTCTCCCCAAATCAATATCCCCTTACTAAAAGGAAAAGCCCATAAAAACTGGTCCCAAGAAGAAAAAGTTTTTTTTCTGGAAACAGAAAAAGTTACAGGGATAATATCAGCTTTGCTTAAAAACGAAGCCATAGCCAGGCCTTCTTTCGCTTTTGCACGAGGGCCTTTCGGACCATCGGGTGTAATACCAACAGTTTTTCCTTCTTTTATCAAACGGACCATAGCTTTTAATGCCCCTGCGCCCGCCCTCGTAGAAGACCCTTCAATTGTATGAATTCCTAAAAAATGAACTGTCTTAGAAATAAGCTTTCCATCAGGATGCCCTGAAATCAGCATATAAAAAGGACGCTTTTTATCCTTCCTATCAGGCCAAGCATAAGGCAACATCATAAGACGCCCATGCCAAAAGCATGTAATAAAAGGCTTTTTATTTTTTAAATATGCTTCTGGAATATCAAAACCGTACTTTTCCCATCTGCTAGTTCTATATACAAACCGTAAATACATAGAGCAAAGAAAAGCGGCTACTATTTGCGTCCATGAGTGACGAAGGAGTCTTTTCCCCAAACGCATAAAAGCTCCTTACTCTTCGAAATACTGCATATTGTAAAGAGTTGCATAGAGACCTCCTTTTTTTAGTAATTCTGCATGCGTACCACGTTCAATAATCCTTCCCTCTTCCATCACACAAATTAAATCGGCTTTTTGGATAGTTGACAATCGATGCGCAATAATAAGAGAAGTTCTATTTTTCATAAGATGAAGAAGCGCTTTTTGGACTAGCTTTTCAGCTTGCGTATCTAAGGCAGAAGTAGCTTCGTCCAAAAGCAAAATAGGGGCATCTCGCAAAAGAGCGCGAGCAATAGCAATACGCTGACGTTGTCCGCCTGAAAGCTTAATTCCCTGCTCTCCCACCAAGGTTTCATATCCTTGCGGAAGCGCTTTAATAAATTCTTCTGCCACTGCAGCCTTAGCAGCCTTCTTAATAGCTTCTTGGGAAGCTCCTTCTTTCCCATACGCGATATTAGCAGCAACAGTGTCATCAAATAGCATAATCTCTTGGCTCACAAGAGCTATGGAACTTCTTAAAGAGGTAAGTGTTGTTTCTCTAATGTTGATATTATCTATGCAAATACTCCCCTTACTCACATCGTAAAATCTAGGAATAAGATTTAAAAGAGTAGACTTGCCAGCCCCGCTGGGGCCAACAAGTGCGACTGTCATACCAGGTTTTATTATAAGGGAAATATTCTTTAAAACTTCTTTCCTATCAATATGCTGGTCAGGTATAGGGTAAGAAAAAGAAACCTCTTTAAGCTCAATTTCTCCTTTAATTTTAGGCAAAGGGAGAGCTTTGGGCGTATCCACTATAGAAGGGTTACTCTCAAGTAAAGCAAACACACGTGTTGCCGCAGCTAACCCTTCTTGAATATTGGAGTTTAAGTTAGAAATCTTTTTCATAGGCTCATATGCCAAAAGAAGCGCTGTAATAAACGAGAAGAAAGCACCTGCGCTTCGTGCTCCCTCAATAACCTGAGATCCTCCATATACAATCACAACAACGATAGCAACGCCCCCTAAGGTCTCCATAATAGGAGAAGCTAATGCTCGTGTCCTCTGAGATTTAAAAGCAAATTTAAATATTTGTTCGGCAATATTTCCCAATCTGGTTTCTTCATAGCGCTCCATTTCATAAGCCTTTACAAGCCGTATCCCTTGAAATACCTGTGTAAGAAGGCTCATAAGGCCAGCAACCTCTTGTTGTGCATTTGTAGTTGCTTTACGAAGTCGTTGCCCCAATCGTATAATCGGATAAAGAGCGGCAGGAAAAGCAAAAAAGGATACGCATGCTAAAACCCAGTCTTGATAAAACATAACACCTACAAGGGCGGCAAGCGTAAAAACATACTTTCCAACGCCTACTAAAGCAAAGGAAAAACTGTTACGCATCATGCTTACGTCGTTAATAGTCCGAGATATCAAATCGCCTGTAGGATGATAATGAAAAAACGAAAGATCTTCTCTTAAAAGAACATGAAAGATTCTTTTTTGAATATCTGTAATGAGTCTTTGTCCTACATAATTCATAAAATAAGACTCCCCATAAAGGGCAAACCCTTTTGCAGCAAAAGCTGCTAAAATAAGAAGAGAAATCTCTGTTAGTTTACCCGCATTTTTTTGGATAAATACATCATTGATAATAGGCTCCATAAGCTTAGCCATGAAAGCTGTTGCTCCCGCTGCAACCAACATCGCAATAAAAGCAAAAACAATATATTTAGAATAAGGATATACGTGCTCTCGTATAATCCGAGCCGTAAGAGTTTTATCTATTGCTGTAAACTTGAGAAAACGCAAAATCGCTGACATAAAAATTCTTTACTGTTCCTTAAACTCAAAATGTATACATCGAAATAAAAGAATTGCCAAAGAAATTAAAATTTTTTTTATACTTTATGCTGTACTTTTTCTAATTTCTTTAACTGTCTGTAAATTCCTTCTAAAATAGGACAAGCAACACCTTTTTTTTGAGCAGCAAGAATCAATTTTCCATAAATATATTCTATTTCCATAGGCTTATTATTCTCGTAATCAATGAGCATGCTGGGTTTATAGCCTACCACTGCGGGCTTAGAAACAAGTATTTCCTCTATGACAGAAAAAGAAAAAGCTCGATTATAGCTTGCTGCGATTTCTATAAACTCTTGAGCAATTTCCTTTAATAGTTCGGCATGGTTTTCAATGATTTTATCTGCTGTTATGTTATACAGTGCAGATAATCCATTAAAACAAACATTCCATAGTAATTTTTGGAAACGCTCCTGGAGATAATCTTCACAAGCAAAAGTTTCTATTTCTGCTTTACGAAAATCCTGCACTATATTGTTAACTTGTTCTGTAATCCCTGGATATTCCTGATAGTGCGCAATCTTAAGAAGCCCTTCTTTAAATACGCGAACTTTGCCTGGACCTTCTTTATAAGCCCCTATTGTTGTAATCCCTGTTAAAATAGGCGTATTTGGAACTATCTTTGAAATATACTCTTCATTTCCCAAGCCATTCTGTAATACTAAAACCAGTGTTCCTTCTTTTACTAAAGAAGGTAATAAATCTTTAAGAAAAATATTTTGCGTGGTTTTTAGAGCAACAATAATAATATCACAAGCCGGCATCTCTTGGATCTGTTTATAAGCGTTTACCTTTGAGAGGATAATGTTTTCTTTTGAAGAGCAAATCTGCATTCCATGCTGATAAATGTGAGGATAATGGAGCTCCTTAAAAAGAGAATGTACTTCAAATCCTGCTTTTTGGAGTTTCGCGCCATAAAAACCACCCACAGCGCCAACCCCAATAATGCCATATACATGTTTCTTATCTTCTTGCATTGAAATGAGTGCCTTCTCATTTTTAAAATTTGATTATGTTTTATATTATAAACACTTAAAAGCAATAAAAAGAATATCCTACCTTCCCTCTTTATGATAGAAGAGAAGGTATCTTTTTTAAAAGGATCAGTACGCTTTCATGATAGACCATAAACCTTCTCTTATCTCTACGCGAATTCATTCGGCAGGCTACCCCATTATCCTAGCCTTCGTCCTTGTGACTCTTGTTCTTTTAATGCTGTCCAAACCACTTGGGATTATTGGCATTCTCTTAACAGCCTGGTGTGTTTATTTCTTCCGCGATCCTGAACGAGTTATTCCTACACGTCCAGGCTTGGTTGTTAGCCCTGCAGATGGGTTAGTTTGTGCCATTGAAACAGCTCAAGCCCCTAAAGAATTAGACCTTAAGGGAGATTTTTGTCGCATTAGTATTTTCCTTAATGTTTTTGATGTTCATGTAAACCGCATCCCTATCCAAGGCAGTATTTTAAAAAGTGCCTATCACCCTGGCCAATTTCTCAATGCTTCACTTGATAAGGCAAGCGACCTTAATGAACGACATTCTTATCTTCTCAGTACGCCAGACTCACGTTCTCCCCATGCATCTCTAAAAATTGCCTTTGTGCAAATTGCAGGACTTATCGCAAGACGCATTGTTAGTGAGATTGAAGAAGGAGAAGATGTCCAAACCGGTCAGCGCTTTGGTATCATCCGCTTTGGAAGCCGTGTGGATCTGTATCTTCCTCTAACGATTGCTCCCTTAGTCTGTGTTGGGCAACGTGTCATTGGAGGCGAAACTGTTTTAGCCGATCTTCTTTCCCAAGAAAAACCCCGCGAAGGCCGAGCAGAGTAAATCTCCTCTTTAGTATCTAGCTACATGAAAATTTGTGAAGACATTAACCTCTCCCCTTGTGGGAGAGGTTAATTATTTTAGTTGCTTTCTTTAAAGAAATTTAGTACCAAATTAAGTTGATTAACAAATAGGAATTTCCTTTATGTCATCCTTTAACGTTAAAATTGCAGCAAATTTTTGGTGGCGTTGGCGCAGCTAAATCGCTTCGTTTCCCTTTTTTTTGCTCACTTTAAAGTTATTATAGGATGAAAAAATGTCTCCCTTTTTTAAAAAAGTATCTCTTTGTGTTGCCTTTGGCGTTGCCGCTTTAGGTAGTATTGTATTCTTTTCTTTCCACTCTCCAAAATCCTCTCTTCCAAAAGTCGCTATCGCGAACTACGGCCCTCACTCGTCTTTAGAAGAAACGATCCGGGGACTTAAGGAGGAACTTGCCTCTCTTGGACTCAAAGAAGGTCAAAATATCTCTTTTGAAGTATTAGATGTTAACTTTGAACCTTCTCTCATTATGCAGATGCTTTCAAAGCTAAAATCTGGCGATTCCAAAGTCCTTGTTGCCCTAACTACACCTGTTGCTCAGGCTGCTAAAGGAACGATTAAAAACATTCCTATCGTTTTTGCAGCCATTACAGACCCAGTAGAAGCAAAGCTCTTATCCCAGCACGATAAACCCCTGGAAAATGTTACAGGTGCTTCAGATAAACAGGATCTTAAAGCTTTATTAGCTTTTGCCAAAAAGCTCTTACCATATGCCAAAAAGGTTGGCATTTTATATGCTACCGGAGAAGCCAACGACCTTGCTCTCGTTAAGATGATGGAAAACGCAGCTCAGTCTTTTGACATGCAAGTTCTTGCAATTCCCATCGAGCATGCACGTGATGTTCCTCTACGTATGCAAGGCTTTAAAGATAAAGTTGACTTTATCTATGTCGGCTCCAGTGGACCTATTCAGCCTTCTCTTCCTTCCATTGTAGCACTAGCAGACCAGATGCACATTCCTGTATTTAATCTCAATGCTGAAGAGGTGAAAAATCATCATGCTTTTGCCAGCTTTGGTGTCTCTTATTACAAGGTAGGAAAAAACGCAGGAGCTCTTGTTGCTAAGCTATTAAAAGGAGAGAAACTACAAAACCTTTCTCCAGCTTATCCTCAAATAGAGGATCATGAAGGGTATATTAGCAAAAGGCGCGCAGAGAAGCTAGGAATTGAGCTTCCTTCTTCTCTCACTGGCATTACTATTGTGGAGTAAAAAATATGCTTAAACTCCATAAAATTACTAAATCCTTTCCTCTGGTCTTTGAACCTATTCTAAAAGACATTTCTTTAGAACTTAAAGAAGGAGACTTTGCAGTCCTTATTGGAAGCAATGGGTCAGGTAAAACAACGCTCTTTAAGACGATTTCAGGAGAATATCTGCCTGATATAGGGCAAATCCTCTTGGATAATTGTGATATTACAAGACTGCCCACATACAAACGCGCAAAGCTTATTAGCAGCGTTTCGCAAGACGTTACCAAAGGTACTATCCAAGAGATGAGTGTCTTAGAAAATATGGCTTTAAGCCATATGCGCGATAAAAAAAGCTCTTTTAAATCTTATAAGAAGCTTCTTCCTCTTTTAAAAGAAGAAATCATTTCTCTCAAACTAGGATTTGAGAAATATCTAGATACGCCGCTTGCTGCTCTTTCAGGCGGTCAACGTCAATTGATTGCTACGATTATGGCCATGTCCTCCCATCCTGCACTTCTTTTATTAGATGAACATTGTTCTGCCTTAGACCCAAAGACCCAAGAAACTCTGATGGCTTATACGAACAAATCCATCTTAGAACAGAATAAAACAGCACTAATGATTACCCATAATATAAAAGATGTACTAGCCTATGGGAATCGACTCCTTATGCTCCATCAGGGAAAAATTGTAGCGGATTTGGATGCCTCTCAAAAACAAAAGCTTTCCCTCAACGATTTACTCCACATGTTTCAGAAAGAGGAGGGCTTTTATGTTTGAGCTTATTTCCGTCGGAATTCTACAAGGCCTACTCCTTTCTATTGTGGCCATTGGGATAATGATTCCCTTTAAAATTCTTAATTTTCCGGATCTAACTGGAGAAGGAACATATCCTTTAGGGGGGGCTTTATGTGCTACCCTTATTTTGGCAGGTATATCTCCGCTCCTTGCCACTGTCCTATGCTGCCTGGCAGGAGGAATAATAGGTGTTGGAACCGCCTTTTTCCATATACGGTTCAAAGTAAATACGCTTCTTGCCGGTATTATCTTAAGCATTATGCTCTATAGCGTAAACTTAAGAATTATGGGTAAACCTAATCTTGCCCTTTTCGAAAAAACCACCCTTTTTACATGTTTTTCAGATATACTTTTCCTAAAGATTGGAGGTCTTTTTTTCCTAAATTGTCTTATTCTTCTTGGACTTTATGCCTTCTTACAAACAGAAAAAGGATTGCGCCTACGCGCGGTTGGTTTAAATCCAAACTTTTCAGAACGCCAAGGAATAAACCCTTCGCTTTATATCTTTTTAGGCCTTTTCATAGGGAATGCTCTTGTCAGTTTCGCAGGATGTCTCATGGTTCAGAATCAAGGCTATGCTGATATTGGTATGGGTATTGGGATTGTGATCCACGCTCTAGCAGCTCTTTTGATTGGGGAAAGTCTTATAGGCACCCGTACACTTAAACAGCAACTCCTTGCCCCTCTTGTAGGAGCTCTTCTTTATCAGCAAATCCAAGGACTGGCTTTAAGTATAGGTTTTTCTCCGTCAGATTTAAAACTCATCACAGGAGTAATTGTTCTCTTTATCATGGGTATTTCTAGAAGATCATTACGTAGCCCTTCTTAGAAGTCTAAATTCGACTAAGGTCTCCTCTTGCATATTGGATAAAGGTATGGCATCTTCGGCCATGCTCTTTTTTTATGCCGTCGTAGCTCAGTGGTAGAGCACACCCTTGGTAAGGGTGAGGTCGAGAGTTCAATCCT
>CAYUAL010000022.1:0-13739 GCA_964442815.1 uncultured Alphaproteobacteria bacterium
AATAGGTCTATATCCAAAAAGAGAAGCCCCTACACCTACTCCTGTGGTAGCACCTTCAGAAACTGGGGAATCAATGATTCTTTCTTTCCCAAATTTCTTATCTAAATCTTTCATACTATTCCCAACATACCAACTGCTCCAAACGCCTTGTCCTAAAACAAATACATTTGGATAAGTTTGCAAAAGGTATTCAAAAGCTTCCAAAATAGCTTGGGAATAAGTTACTTCTTTATTTACAACTGGATTAAGCATGTTAAGCATACACAAATTTATTTAGGTTTTCTAAATCTGGCCAAGGAGCCTGAAGAGCTTTATTTTTTGATATTGTAATCTGTTCATCAATTTGCTGATTAAGCTTTTGAAAATCAGATAATGTCATGAGGTTTTGTTGTTCAAGTGCTTGAAATAACCTTCCTACAGGATCACGGTTTTTCCACTCTGTAACTTCTTTTTTGCTTCTACGTATTCCAACATCTATGTCTTCATTTGGGCCCACATGTCCTAACCAACGAAAGGTGACAGCCTCTATAAAAGCAGGTCCTTGAGCGTTTCTAGCGTTTTCTATTAATTCTTTTGAAGCCTTTTCTACAGATATAACATCATTACCATCTACAACTGTATATGGGATCCCATGTGCTTCTGCGAATCGCGCAACAGAATCAGAGGGCTGGCGCTGCATAATATCTAAATGGCTTGAATATAGGTTATTCTCAACTATAAACACCATGGGAAGTTTCATAATCGAACTCATATTTAAGCATTCATGTAATATGCCCTCTTCGCATGCACCATCGCCAAAAAAAGCAACGCTTACTGCCTTTTTATTATCAAATTTTGCTGCAAGTGCTGCACCTACTGCAAGCGGAATAGTTCCTGCAACAATAGGAACAGATCCATGAAATCCATTCTTACCATCATAAAGGTGCATGGATCCTCCCATTCCTTTAGAACAGCCTGTTATTCTTCCTAATACCTCAGCTAGTAGACTTTCAATATCTCCTCCTAAAGCCAAATAATGGGCATGAGATCGGTGGTTACCGAAAACCTTATCCTTATTATTAAGATTTTTTGCTATGCCTACAGCAACAGCTTCCTGCCCGATGGCCAAATGACAAGGACACTTAATAACCCCAGTCTTTACAAGATCTGCAATACACTCCTCAGTTTTACGGATAGTAAGCATCATTTTAAGAGCCTGAATAAGAGAACTTTTATCTTGTCCTTTTATTTCAAGTGGCTCTCTAAAATTTTTTGGATTAGAAAGTTTTTCTAGACTAAGCATTTACGTATCAACTTAAATAATTAATTTTTATAGAACTTATGTACTAAATCAATGATGTACATAACATCATCTTCTGTAAGAGCCGTATTCATAGGTAATAAAAAACACCTTTTAAAGAACGCTTCTGTTCTAGGGAGAGACATGTTAAATCCCAGCTTCTTAAACTGATGAACAGGAGTTCCAGCCCATTGAATGATAGTAGAAACACCATTCTCCTTGAGATAAGCCATTAATTTATCGCGATTATCTGCTTCTAGTTCATAATTTTGATAAATATCGAAATGATCTGAAGTTTCACTTGGAGCTGGTGGTAGCCTTAGAACGTCCATATCTTTAAAGGCATCATTATAAAGTTTAGCAATTTTTCTCCGTTTATTAATAGCCTCTGGAAAGCTTTTTAACTTAAAATTAAGGATTGCAGCTTGAAGATTATCTAACCTGCTATTAGTACCCCAATCAACAACTTCTCCATTCTTATTACGCCCATGATCTCTTAAAAGATAAAGCTTTTCTGCTATTTCATCATTATTTGTTATAATAGCTCCCCCATCACCAAAGCATCCTAAAACTTTAGCTGGATAAAAGCTAAACGTACCAAATTCACCAAAAGTTCCTGCATTTTTATTTTTATACATGGAACCTAAAGCTTGCGCTGCATCCTCAACAATTGAAATACCATGCCGTTGAGCAATCTCTTGGAGTGGATCCATTGCACAAGTACGACCATTTACATGCACCGGCATTATGGCTTTTGTTTTACTCGTAATCTTCTTTTCTGCGTCTATGGGATCAATAAGATTATCTTCCCCAATATCACAAAGCACTGGAGTAGCTCCAACTAATACTACCGAAGCAGCTGAGGCAATATAAGTATGAGAAGGAACAATGACTTCGTCTCCTTCCTTAAGCCCCATTGCTTTTAAGCCTAGAATGAGTGCATTTGTGCCATCTGCAACACCAAACACATGCTTCACTTTGAGGAATTTCTTTAAGTTTTCTTCAAGTTCAACAAGGTCTTTTTGGAGAATATAAGCTCCTCTAGAACACACATCTTTAAAAAGAGATAATAATTCTTGTTCGTCTTCTTTGAAGAGAGCAGGATAGTTAAAAAACGGAATAACTTTTGTATCTAACATGGTAAAATATCCTTTATTCTATTAATTATTAAGAGAGGCGGCACAATAAATGATTTTATGCTCTGTATCTGGCTTGTCCGAAGTTATGGGCTTAGGTGGTTCATATTTCATGGTAGTACCATCAATTTCTGCTGGCATAGATACTAACTCTCCAAAAACTATCTTTTTTAGCCACTGTTTCCCATGCATTGTTTTAGGGATTAACCCTAGGCTTGACGCTATTTTTTTTATAGGTCTAAAGAGTTTTTGCTTGAGTGATACTTCTTTAATTGAAGTTCCTGCAAGAAAATCTACATGAAATCCATATTTTTCTAGTAGCTTAGAAAGTTCTACTACACCAAAATATTTTTGGCTATATGGGCTTGGATTAAAATCATAAAGATCTTTATTTGTTGTAACTATTAACAAATGGCCGTTAGGGCGTAAAACACGCTTACACTCCAAAACAAATTTATCCGGATCTGGGAGATAATAAATAGCCTCAAATATAAGAATAACATCAAAAGAAGCATCTAGAAAAGGCATAGAGCAAGCATCAAAAAGTTGGAGATTCACTGAATCACCATAATGATCACGTGCAATTTTTAGAATATCAGAAGAGACATCTCCCGCTACTAAACTTTTTGAAAGACTTAATAAATAACCTAACCCAGGACCTGAACCACAAGCAACCTCAAGCACATCCTTTCCCTTACAATAACTAGAGGCCCAATAATAACGATTACAAAGTCTTTGAAGCTGTTCAGAAGTGATCTTCTCACCCGCTAGTTCTGTAACATCTAGGTACGTTGGGTTCATAAGCTCTCCTAAAATTATTTAGTTTCTACTTGTCGGGATACTATAATAGAATCAAACCCTGGAGGTGGTGTAGGCTTTAACGGTTCTTTCCGCAAGCTTATTTCTATTAGTTTTTTGTCGGCTTTCATCTGTGTCAAAAGGATAGAAACTTCTTCTAAGGCTCTCTTTCTCGAGAAAACACTGATAAAAGTAAGCCATATTATTTTTAAATCTAAGAGGAAAGACATATTAGCAATATAAAATAAACCCAGGCGACTTTTCCAAGGACGAATAAGCTGGTTATATGCAATATCTGGATCTTCTTTATCTTTTAGAATTTCGCCTTCATCAGAAAAAACTATAGAGGCTATATCTGTAATACCCGGTTTAACTTCTAAAAGCTCTTTTTCCTCTTTTGAGTATAAATCCGTTTCTCGTTTTACATTTGGTCTAGGACCAACAAAGCTCATTTCACCTCTAAGAATATTAAAGAGTTGAGGAATTTCATCTATTTTATAACGCCTTATAAAATGACCAATAGCAGTAATGCGAGGATCAGAAGCAGATGTAGAGTCTACACCTGTTTTATCGGCATTTTGGACCATTGAACGAAACTTTATCATTTTAAATGGTTTGCCATGTAAGCCAATTCTTTGGCCTAAATAAAAAGGGGACTTATAATCTTGGCGCCATATTAAGAAAGCACAAACAATAATAAGAGGACTTAGTATCAACAAAATCAAAAAAGCACAGATATAATCAAAACAAACTTTCATAGATCTATCTTAAAATTTAATGCATTATTTCTAGCCCAACAAGCTAACATCTAACTTATTTATGCTACCACGTGAAATACTAAGTGACAGTATATAGATCAGCTTATAAAGTGTGTCAACATAAAACTAGACAAGGAAACACAGGATTTTAAGGGGTAACGTAGTATTCAAATATTATAAATAAGTTAAAAGAACTTGCACATTATGCTATAGAGTAAAAAAACTAAATAATATAAAAAAGGGTGTTTGCGCGATGAGAAAAGTTTGTATAGCAAGTTTAATGGTTGCTTTTATAGGGATAGAGGCAGTATCAGCAGAGCTTGTTTCTATAGAATCTAATAACTTAGAAGCGATAGTAGTACAAAACCAAATAGGTAATATTTCTCTTACGGGAAGCAATAAACCTTCTCAAGTGAGTGTTACTAAAAAGAAATTTGATTCTTCATGCTCAATTACCTATGATAAACAGGGAAGTACCTATTCCATAAAGGTAAAAAAGAAAAAGAATAATGATACATGCCAGGTGGATCTTAATATAGAAGTACCTTCTTCTATTAGTGCTACTCTTTCTACTGGTATGGGAGATATTTCTGTTAAAGATATCGATGGGAGCATTCAATATAATATTGGAGTGGGGAACACTATGCTCCAAGATATTGAGGGGCAAATTACGGGCCATGTAGGAAAAGGCAATGTTACTATGAACGAAATAAAGGGGGATACTATTATCTCTGGAGGGCAAGGTAATAGCGTTATCGATTTTTCTCCTCAGTTTTCAGAAGGAAAAATAAAAGTATCTACAGGACAAGGAGATATCATTGTTTCATTCCCTGACGCTGTACAACTTCAGTCGCGATTAGATACAGGATGGGGGTCTGTACAGAATGATTTTTCTGAGAGTGCTTCTCCTAAAGTAAAAGCTTCTTTGCATACGGGAATGGGAAATATAACTATTAAAAAGAAAACGAAATCATCTAAGAAAGCGCATTAAGATTGAATGATATCCATAAAAGAGGAGGGAGATAGGCTGCTTCCTCCTATAAGGAAACCATTTATGAGTGGGCTGGAAAGAAGTTCTTTAGCGTTTTGTGGAGTTACAGACCCTCCATATAAAATGGGGACCTTGTTGGAAGGTGAAGATCTTTGAAGAAGAGCATTAAGGGAAGCATGTACCTCTTCTATCTCTGGTAAAGCAGCGACTTTACCTGTCCCAATAGCCCAAATAGGTTCATACGCAAGCAAAAAAGGGCAACCAGAAAGCGAAGTGGTTTGTTTTTTAAAGAAATCTAAAAGAGGAGATACTTGCGAATTAATAAACTCTAGAGTTTTTCCTTTTTCGCGTATTTCCAAAGTTTCTCCAACGCAGAATATGGGTGCTATGCCATTTTCCCAAGCGCGTAGGCATTTCTGAAGGAGAATAGGGGTTTCTTCTTTGTAATGTTGACGGCGCTCACTATGTCCAATGATACTATAAGAAACACCTATGCTTTTTAGCTGCACACTGCTTACCTCGCCTGTAAAAGGACCTTTCTCATGGGAGCTAATATCTTGGGCGCAAAGAGAAATAGAGTGCGAAGCAAAATACTCTTTTAAGAGAGGAAGATAAGGGAAAGAAGGAGCAATAAGGATTTCTTTTGAAGAGAAAGAAATATTTTGTAAGAGTGGAAGGAAATCAAGTACATAAGTTTTTACTTCTTCTAAAGTTAAGTTCATTTTCCAATTGGCAATAAAGTATCTCTTTTCTAAAGAAGAAGACATTTTTCTATATTTCCTTAAAAGTCTATTGATTGAAAACAAGTGCCTCACTAATATACAGAAACACTTTATCATGAAAGAAGTTAGATAGGAATCATGCTACAATATATTAGGAAATTTTCCGGTTCTTGGGTATCTAAAGCCCTTTTAACGTTGCTTATTGGTAGTTTTGCCATATGGGGGGTTACAGATTTTATTAAACCCCGATTTAAATCTGAAAATATAGCAGTTGTAAAAAAAGAGGTTATTTCAAAGGCAGAATTTTACCAAGCTTATAGAAGTGCATTTAATAAGCTTCGAGGGGAATTTGGAGAAAAAATAGAAAAAGATTCGCAAATACGAATAGCTCTTGCAGTTCAAGTATTAACAAACTTGATACAGGACTCTCTTCTACGGCAAGAAGAAAAAGAGCTTGATTTAGCCATTAGCGAAGAAACATTGCGTGAACTTATTCAAGGAGAAGATGCTTTTAAGGATGAGAAAGGCTTGTTTTCTAAAGCAAAATATGAAGATTTCCTACGTAGCCGTGGTGTTACGGAAGAGGTCTACCTTTCTCTTATGGTAAATGATTTAAAGCGTACTATTTTAATGCAAGCTGTTGCACGTTCAGTAGGCATTCCAACAACATTGATGGCCCCCTTAGAAGAGCAGCTTAGACAAACACGAGATATACTTTTTATTCCTATATCTGCAGCTGCCATTGCGGTGCCAGGGACTCCTTCAGAAGAAGATCTTAAAGAGTTTTATACTAAAAACGAAGCGCTCTTTATTGTGCCTGAAACACGGACTTTAAGTGCAATCATTTTAGACCCGCATACTTACCAGGCTGACGTAAAAGAATCTAATCCGGATGCTAACGATCAAGAACTACATCAAGCTATATTAGAGCGAATTTATGAGGTAGAGAAAGAAATTCAGGATAAGATCGCTTCAGGGGAGACCCTTGCTGAAATAGCTTCCCAAAAAAGTCTTCGCTTTGGAACGATACAAAATGTAACACTTATTGGCCAAAACCTGCAGGGTGAAAATCTTGTTGGAAAAGAAAAGAAAACATTATTCACTCTTGATATGATTCAAAAGGGATATGCGGTAGAAGAAGGTGGCGAAAGTGATTTAATTGAAAGGCAAGATGGGACCTATTGTATAGTTGAAGTAAATAGCATTACTCCTGAAAGTATCTCCCCATTTGAGGAAGTAAAAGAAAAAGTTATCACTCTTTATAAAGACCAAATGCGCAGAGTATTGGCCCTTGATCGTGCAAAAGAAATTGTGGATAAAGCGCGTAAAGGAACCCCTTTAACGACAATCCTACAACAGTATAATCTAAAGGGAGAGACCTTGAGAAATATTACGTTGTTGAATCCTGTAAAAACAATGTCTGAAGGACTTTTGTTTAAGTTGTTTTCTCTTCCAGTAGGTGATGTTGCTGCTGTGCCTACAAAAGAAGGCGCTCAGGTGGGACAGGTTCTACAAATAATACCTCACGGCATTCAGAAAGGGGATCCACGTATAAAAGAAAGAATGCAAAAGGTACAAAATGAGTTTGAAAATGATATAAGCGCTCTTTTCCTAAAATCTTTAGAACAAGAATTTCCTGTTGAGGTTAACGAAAAAGCCTTACAAGAGATGGTAGCGGAGTCTTAAAAAAAGAAGATGCTTTTATTTAGAGGAAGTGTTTTAAAATGCCTTCTTCTTTAGAGAAAAAGATAGGTGTTTGGTTCCTTGTCTTGGCTTTTGGTATTATTGCCATGATTACCTTAGGAGGAATTACACGATTGACAGGGTCTGGACTCTCTATTGTTAGGTGGGATTTAATTAAAGGAATATTTCCTCCAAATTCTATCCAGGAATGGGGCACTATTTTTACAGCATATAAAACTTCTCCTGAATTCATAAAAATTAATCACTCTCTTTCTTTAGAAGAGTTTAAGAATATTTATTGGCTAGAGTATGCGCATCGTTTATTAGGACGTTTTTTGTTTTTAATACTATGCATTCCTTCTCTTTTTCTTATGGTATCTGCGCAAGTTTCTAAAAGGATAAAGATTATTCTTACTTTAGGAATTTTGCTTTATGGAGTGCAAGGAGTTTTAGGATGGTACATGGTTAAGAGTGGGTTGATAGATAATCCTTTTGTGAGTCCTTTTCGACTTATGGCGCACCTCTTAATGGCGCTTGTGTTAATGAGCTTATTTTTGTGGGAAGCCCTCTCTCTTTTAAAAATAGAAAGATATTTTATACAATTCTGCTCTATAAAATATGCGAATACGTTTCTTATAGGACTAGGAGGAATAGGGGTTACAATAGTATTTGGCGCTCTTGTGGCTGGCTTTAGAGCGGGTTTGCTTTATCCAACCTTTCCTTTCATGGGGGATACATTTATTCCTTCGGAAATATGGGATTTTGCGCCTTGGTATAGAAATTTTATAGAAAATCCTACAACGCTTTATACATTTCATAGGTTAGTAGCTTTTGGAAGTCTTTTATTTTTATGGATATGGGCTTTTTGGGTTGCTCCCAAATATAATAGAGCATCTTATTGGAAAGTACTCTTTTGGCCGCTTATTTTTAGTGTGGGGCAGCTTATTTTAGGTGCCCTAACGGCTCTTTCTTCTGTCTCGCTTTTATGGGCGAGTTTTCATCAGGTAAACGCTTTTTGTTTATGGGGGTCTTGTCTTTTTTGTTGGTACTTAATGATAAAGAATAAGTCTATTCTTTAAGTATGGCGTTTTAGCGCTATGATACCAGGAAGCTCTTTCCCTTCTAGCCACTCTAAAAAAGCTCCTCCTGCCGTGGAAACATAGCTGAAATCTGCTAGAGTTCCTGCTTTAGAGAGTGCCGCGATTGTATCTCCTCCCCCTGCTACACTTAGGAGAGTTCCTGCTTGAGTTTGTGCTGCTGCGCAGGCAGAGACTTCTTCTGTTCCTTTGTCGAAAGGAGGTATTTCAAAAACACCTAAAGGTCCATTCCATACAAGGCTTTTGCATGCTTTCATATGGGCACAAATAGCTTTTATTGTGGTAGATCCAATATCTACAATTTTCTTATCAGCGGGTATTTGATCTACGGTGACTCTTTCAAAGGAGACGTTTTCTTGGATTTCTTCTGTTACGATGACATCTGAGGGGAGAATGATATCTTTATTTCTTTGGTGCGCTTTCTCAAGAATAGATAAAACTGTTTTTTTCATATCTGATTCATAAAGAGATTTTCCGATGGTGTATCCTTGTGCCCATAAAAATGTATTAGCCATAGCCCCGCCTAGGACGAGGATATCTACTTTTTCAAGCAGATTATATATGAGACATAATTTTGTGGAAATTTTACTGCCCCCAATAATAGCCATGACTGGACGTTCTGGGTTTTCTAGGACTTGATGCAAAGCTGATAATTCTGCTTCCATCAAACGACCTGGAAGAGACATAGGCATGAGATGAGGTAAAGCTTCGACAGAGGCATGCGCTCGGTGAGCCGTTGCAAAGGCATCATTCACATAAATGTCCGCAAGATGAGCAAGCTTCTGTGCAAAAATAGAATCATTCTCTTCCTCTTCTTTATGGAAGCGAACGTTTTCTAATAGAAGGACCTCGCCATCTTGCATCTTAGAAATAGCTTTCTCGACCTTTGGTCCTACGCATTCTGGTACAAACGACACTGACGCTCCATAGAGAGCATCGCTTAGAGGGTTTACAAGAGCTTCTAAAGATAAGGAGGGATCTTTTTTTCCTTTAGGTCGGCCTAGATGGGAAAGAACAATAACTTTGGCTTCTTTATCTATGAGTTCTTGTAAAGTGGGCGCCACACGGTCAATCCGAGTAGGATCTGTAACTTTGCCTTCTTTAATGGGGACGTTTAGGTCACATCGGACCAGAACACGTTTCCCTTTTACGTCAATGGAGTCTAAGCTTAGAAAGGAAGAAGCAGGTATGGGTGCCATGGTGCTTAGTTTGATCGCCTTATAGTAGCGGTGCCATCATAAGGAAAAAAATAAAACTGGCAAGAAGAATTTTTCAATGCCAGTTTTACATAAAAATTAAAAAAGTAGAGATCTTTAACATCTATAGTACATCTTAAACTCTAAAGGATGGGGAGTATAATCTACGGAAAAGGCTTCTTGGCGTTTAAGTTCAAGATAGTTCTCAATTTGGTTTTCACTAAATACACCTCCCTGGGTTAAGAAGGCACAATCTTTTTCTACAGCTTCGACGGCTTCTTTAAGGGAGGCACAAAGTCTGGGGATACCCTTTAACTTATCTTCACCTGCTTCATAAAGGTTAAAGTCCATGGCGTCTTTTGGATGGATTTTGTTTTTTATTCCATCCAAACCCGCCATTAAAAGTGCAGAAAGCGCCAAATAAGGATTAGAAGAAGGGTCAGGGAAACGTGTCTCAATACGGCGGGCTTGCGGGGCTGTTACATGGGGAATGCGACAAGCAGCTGAGCGATTACGAGCGGAGTATCCTAATAGAACGGGAGCTTCATATCCTGGCACCAAGCGCTTGTAGCTATTCGTTGTAGGGTTTGTAAAAAGATTCAAGGCGCGTCCATGTGCTAGGATACCACCTATGTAGTAAAGCGCTGTTTCGGAAAGGCCCGCATACTCATTCCCTAGGAATAGGTTCTTGTCTCCTTGGAAAATAGACTGGTGCACATGCATGCCGGAGCCGTTTTCTTCAAAAATAGGCTTAGGCATGAAGGTGGCTGTTTTACCATATCCTAAGGCGGTATTTTTTGTCACAAATTTGAGTATCTGAAGCCAATCTGCGCTTTGCGTAAGGGTAGAGAAGCGTAGTCCGATTTCATGTTGGCCAGGGGAAACTTCATGATGGTGCTTTTCTACTGGGATTCCCATGTGGGCTAGATGGGTTAAAATTTCGGAACGAATATCGGAAAGATTATCAAGAGGTGCACAAGAAAAATACGCATCTTTCTTCAAAGAGCGGTACCCTGAGTTCCCTTCAGGGAAATCTTCTGCGAAAGCAGGAGGCAGGTCTTCTCCTCTGATACGATAAAAACTATGATAAGGAGAGGCATCATATTGTATATTTTCAAATATGAAAAATTCAGGTTCAGGTCCAAAATAGGCCTCTGTTCCGATGCCCGAAGTCTTCAAATAAGACTCTGCCTTTTTAGCTGTAGCACGAGGGTCTTTTTCATAAGGTTTGTTAGTTAGAGGATCATATACATCAGCAATGAAACCTACTGTCGTTTGAGCTGTAAAAGGATCTGTAAAGGCTGTAGTGGGATCCGGCATTAAAACAGTATCGGAATCATGAATTTGTTTCCAACCTGGCACAGAGGAGCCATCAAAAAGAAGTCCCTTTATAAAGACATCTTCTTCGATCTGAGAAACATGCACGATAAGCTGACGCCATTGACCTAAAAGATCCGTAAAACGAAAAGAAACAAATTGCGCTTCGGACGCCTCAATAAATTTTAAAGCATTCTGGACAGATGGCATGAAGGTCTCCTTTATAATATTTTTTCAAAAACGGAGTCATAATGGATTTATTTTTTATGAATGTCAAGCATGACATACTTGCATAGCATATATGGTATACATAAAAAACATATAATATGTAAAGCTTGCATTTTAAAAGGGTTCAGGCGAATATTACGGGATGAAAACAAATTTTAGACGTTCTTCTTTTGATGCTCTTCCTCAATGGTCTTCCCATAATTTTTCAGAGATTTCTCAGGCTTTTTCTTTTTCCTGCCAAGTTTTTTTAAGAGAAAATTTTCAAACTCCTTTTCCCAATTGGATATCTACTAATGCATTTAAAAAAATAGCGTCGACTTTTTTAAAACAAAATTTTTCATCGGATAGTCAACTCCGTGCTTTTTTTGAAACGTATTTCGAGGTTTATAAAATCCAAAATTCTTCTCAAGAGCAGGGTATTTTTACAGGATATTATGAGCCTGAATTAGAAGGTTCAATGGGGCAATCAAAGGACTATCCTTACCCTCTTTATGCTGTCCCTTCAGATCTTCTTTTTATGTCGGACTTAGGAGTAATAGATCCCAACCTCAAGGGTGTCCGGTGGGCTGGCAGAAGAGGAGAAGATGGACAAGTATATCCTTATTGGTCGCGAGAAGACATTTATAAAGGGATTTTAGAAAAATCAAATGTTGCTAAGGTCTTATGCTGGCTAAAAGACCCTATAGACCTTTTTTTTCTGCAGGTGCAAGGTTCTGGAAAGATCCAATTGAAGGAAGGTGGCTCTTTGCGTGTAGGATATGCTGCCAGCAATGGTTATCCTTATATCTCTCTAGGTAAAAAGCTAAAGGAAGAGATCCAAACATCTCAGCTTATGACAAAGGAAATTCTCGAATCTTATCTTAGAAGTCTACCAATAGAAGGAAAAGGAGGGCTACTAGAAAAACTTTCTTTGAATTCTTTATTTATTTTTTTTAAAGAAACAAAAGACGCAGAAAATCTGCCAGGCCCAATTGGTACGTTGGGGAAGGAGCAAGGCCACGGAATTCCTTTAACGCCAGGGCGATCTTTAGCTGTTGATCCGCTTTATATCCCTCTGGGTCTTCCTATGTGGGGTACCTTAGACGAAAAAATTCCAGAGGACTTAAAGATGTATAGTAACCGTCTTTATATTGCTCAAGATACAGGGGGGGCTATTAAAGGGCCTATTCGGGGTGATATTTATTTTGGTACTGGGAAAGAAGCTGGTTTTCTAGCAGGGCAGATGAATTATAAAGGGCAAGCTGCTCTTTTCATTCCTAAAAATTAAATTTAAAGGAGGCAAATTTTGCCTCCTTATAAGTAAACATATTTTATATATTTTGGTGTGGGAAAAGTACTCTTGCAACCGAGGCGCCATTACCAGGCCGTATAGGGCGACCAAAGGGTCTAGCAGCTTTGTGTGGTCTGTCTGGACATTGTTGAGAGGCGCTCACAGGTGGAGGGGTGTGTTTTCTATCCCTATCATCTTAATCAGGATTTGCAGAAGCTTCGAAAGAAGTAAATAAAAGTGCTACAGCAGCACTGGCTAATAAATATCGCATATAAATGCTCCTTGTTTAAAATAATTAAAGAAAAAATTCCTCGGAATGAGGAAAAGAAATGAAAAATTTTCTTCCAATATAGGATTAAAATTTTACACCCTGGCCATTAAAAAGTTTTTGTACCAAAATCAATTAAATATATCAAAATTATACCTACAAAAAAGGATTTCACAATTGTGTGATCAAAAAAACATCTCAGCACAAAAGAAAAGATATATAAAAATATTGTATAATTTATAGTAAATGCAATTATTTTATATTAAAAATATATAAATTTTTAGTGTAATTTTGTATTTTATTTGCTACATCATATAAAATTTATTTATTAATTAAGCGGAGCCGATAATGACAAATGTTTCTTCAGAAGAAACAGAAAATATTCGTATCTATATAGAAAAGGATCTATGTGACCTTGAAAAATACGCTGTTAGTTATTTTTCTTTGAACATCTTCCTAGAGAATAATCCTCCTCTCTTTTTTTGTGCTCACTCTGAATGGCAGGATTTTTATAATCGAACTGGGCTTGTTGATGCGGACCCTTGTGTAAAAGAGATCTATGCAAGAGATCTTCTTATGCTTCCTTGGGTAAGGCTTCCTGATAATAGCGTTATGAGGTCTCGTCGTAATTTTTGTGGTATTAAGGAAGGCGTTTCTCTTTATGGAGAACTTCCTTACGATAATCGCCTAGTTCTCGGGCTTGGTTTTCCCAAAGAAGATAGTTTTCTTTCTCTTGTAAACTCTTCAGGAGGACTAAGAGACATTCTTCATATAAGAGAAAAATGGATCCTAACAGTTGAGAGTTTATTAGAAAACAGAATGCACTAAAACTTAGCTTATTTTACGTCTGCGTTCTTGGTAAGATCAAAGCCAGCTGCAATTTGCCCAGAAGCCTTCCCATCATCACCAATGGGGTAGTATATCATCTTAATAGTATCATAAATAAAGCTAAAAACAGCTACAGCTAGTGTTGACATAAAAAAGGATATTCTACAG
>CAYUAL010000022.1:13749-14999 GCA_964442815.1 uncultured Alphaproteobacteria bacterium
GTTAGTGAGCTGAAACTCAAAGTCCTTCTGTGCCGTTTTTCCTACATTTCTAAAAAAAGTTAAAGAAACCTTTCCTACATTCATACCTTCAAACGTAGACTGTATACTTGTAGGCACAAAAGGGCCGCGGGGGCAAACTACAGTGAAGTTTGAAAGCACTACTTCTCCAGAAGAGTGAAGCTGACCATCTGCTCCTTCAACAGATTCTTTTCTCCCTCCTATATGCCACCCATAAGCTTCAAGAGCTTTAGATAGACCTCCTACTGCAACGACATCTTGTATTTTTTCGATGGTTAAAAGTACAGAAGCTGCTCTGTTAGTCCCTTCTGCTTGTTCACCATATTGAATGCCACGTGCAATAGCAGCTGGAAGATCAGCATCTTGAATAGTAGCAAGAAAATTGTTTGTTTCAATCAATTCTCGCCGTGAAAGGCTGGTTAACTGAGGGCCTGTTAAAACAGAAACTGACATGATAGTCTCCTACATTTTTATCAAAATTTATTATTTAGTAGCTTGTGCTGTTTTCTTTACCTTAGCGGCTGTTTTTCCTGCAGCTTTTTGTGCTTGGTTAACCGGAGAATCATTTTCATTCAAACTATCATAAACAAGTACAAACCTACAATCTCCGCCATCCCTGTCTCCTTGGGCATCCCACTCAATAACATATGCATTTGTTAAAGTTATGACGATGGACTTTTGAGCATTTTTACCATCAGAAATAAGATAAGTAATGGTAACGGTACCTACATTGGCCCCATCAACAAGAACCTGAAAAGTATTACAAACTGCACTACCAAGAGGGGTAATGATAACCATTGGAGGCAGTTGAGGATTTCCAAGAGCTCTGTTACCTGATCGTGTTGGCCTAGCTTTATTTTTTACAATTACGGTCACACCACTTATACGTGCAGCATTAGCAAACCCAGTAATCGCAACATTCCCTTTTATAAGACCTGTCGAGGTTTGAAATAAACAAATATCACCGTTATCCATAAGATTTCTCCTTTTTTGCGTGTTTCCAAGAGGAAAAAGCAGTTTTTATTTCCTATTATTATCCCGCAGCTGGAGGAGGCAGTGTCGCGACAAGACGAAGAGAAGCAGTAAGCTCTTCCAATTGGAAATGAGGTCGCATAAAGACAGTTGCAGTATATTTTCCAGGATCACCAGGAACATCAAAAACATCTATACGTGCTTCTCTAAGAGGAAACGCGGCCTTTAGTTCTTCAGGCGCATTATCATTGAGAAGAACA
>CAYUAL010000023.1:0-14792 GCA_964442815.1 uncultured Alphaproteobacteria bacterium
ATATTTGCAACAACAGAAACCAATAAAGTTCCTGTTAAGATTCTATCACGATGCCAACGATTTGACTTGCGACGTTTTTCTTTAGAACACTTAGAAAAACTTTTAAATCAAATTACAGAAAAAGAAGGGCTTAAAGCAGAGCCAGAAGCTATCCGACTGATTGCTTATGCAGCGGATGGATCTGCTCGAGATGGATTATCCCTTTTAGAGCAAGCCTTTAATCTTGTAGAAGCTGAAAAAGGAGATAGTTTAGAAGCCTCTTCTGTTCGTTCTATGTTGGGAATCTTAGAAGGTGAAAAGGTTTTCCATATATTCAAAGCTATTATAGAAGGAAAAACAGAAGATTTATTGTCTTTAACAGACCAGTATTTTGAACAAGGGGGAATACCTACTCTTCTTTTAAGAGATATTCAAGAGATTTTCTATACACTTCTTCGTTTGAAAGTGGATAGCACTTATGAAGGATCCTTTCGTTTAGCCCAAGAAAAAGAAAATCTTTTAAACTATGCAAAACGGCTTTCTTCAGGGTATTTGCATCAAGCTTGGCAAGTTATTACAAAGGGTTCGGAGGAAGTCCATTACTCACCGTTGCCTGCTTATGCTGCTGAAATGGTGTTATTGCGTCTCATGTTTGTAACAGATCTTTCTTTATTTGAGAAATTCGAGAAGCAGGGAGTTTCAGCTCCTGTGATACAAAAACAGGAAAGTAAACAAGAAAAGATAGAAAATATTGAGCTAGTAAAGACTACAGAAGTTTCTCCTTTTCGGACATTAGAAGAGATATTAGATTTTCTCTTAAAGCACAAAGAAATAGGGCTTTATACAACACTGTATCAACAGGTACAGCTTGTAGAACTCCAAGATCCTTCTTTAACCATTTGGGTGCCAGAAGAAGTAGGAAAAACAAAGTTTATTTCGACCTTAGCAAAAATACTCTCTTCTTTGACAGGTCGGACTTGGACTATTAAACTTGGGGAAAAGCCTCAAACTTTAACGATTCAAGAGAAGGAAAAAGCTTTTGAACAAGCGCGTTTGTTAGAGGCAGCACAGCATCCACTTGTTCAAAAAGTTTTGGAAACTTTTCCTAACGCACGATTAGAGCGCGTTGTGGAGGGGGGATAGAGTAAATGGTCGCTCGGGCTTGACCCGAGCATCTCTATAGATTCTCGTGTCTCCTCCTTCGCCAAGGCTTCGGTGGACAGGAAGCGTGAGAATGACTTTTTAGTAGTTAAGGAGAAACACATGCAAAATTTTTCTAAAATGATGAAACAGGCACAGCAACTTCAATCTCAAATGACACAGACCCAAGAACGTGCGGGTCAAATGGAAGTCGAAGGCACTTCAGGCGCTGGCTTAGTGACTGTAAAAATGAATGGCAAAGGAGAAGTAAAATCTATTTCCATAGATCCTTCCTTAATCAATGCGGAAGAAAAAGAAATGCTAGAAGATCTTCTTGTGGCTGCTTTTTCGGATGCAAAACAGAAGGCAGATGCGATGGTGGCTAGCGAAATGCAAAAAATTATGGGAGGTCTTAAACTTCCTGGTGGTATGAATCTGCCATTCTAAAAAACTTAAGAGAATCCGATGTCTCCCTCTGCTTTAGAAGAGCTTATCTATCAGCTTGGAAAGTTACCCGGGTTAGGTCCACGTTCAGCCCGTCGAATGGCTCTTTCTTTACTAAAAAAGCGGGAGGCTCTATTACGTCCTCTTATTAATTCTTTAGAAAAAGTAAATGCTCGTATCAAAGAATGTTCTTTCTGTGGAAATTTAGATGAACAGGATCCTTGTTCTTTATGTGCGCATCCTACACGAGATAAGACTCTTTTATGCATTGTAGAAGATGTGGCTGATTTGTGGGCACTAGAGCGAGCGCAAACCTATAAGGGGCAGTATCACATTTTAGGTGGAACTCTATCTGCATTGGAGGGAAGGGGACCGGAAGCTTTGCGTATCGGTCAACTTATCCAACGGCTTCCTCAACTAGGAGAGCTTAAGGAAATAATCTTAGCTCTTAATGCAACCATTGAAGGCCAAACAACAGCGCATTATACACTTGATCGTATCAAACCTTTTTTGCCGGAAACTGTAAAAATTAGCCATTTGGCTTTTGGTGTTCCTATGGGCGGAGAATTGGACTACTTGGATGAGGGGACCTTATCTACGGCTCTAAAAGATCGTCGTCATGTAGATGCTTAAAGGCTGTTAGAGGAAAAGAATATGTTTGCAGTTATCTATAGAGGGTATGTAAAGCCCGGGCGAGAAGAGGAGTATAAGAGACTTTGGCATACGCTAGCCTCTTATTTTATCCAGCATCGTGGGGCTACAGGGTCTTGTCTTCATAAGGCAGAAGATGGTTTATGGGTAGCGTATTCCCGCTGGCCTGACAAGGTTACACGGGATGCTTCTTGGCCTGGTGAGAATGCACCTGCTTTGGATTTGCCTCCAGAAATCCAAGAAGCTATAATAGCCATTAAGAGCTGCGTTGATCAGGAGCGCAAATTCTCGGAATTGTGTTTAGAAGTTGTCGATGATTTGCTATTTAGCTAAGTAAAAAGTGTTTTAATCAACAATATATAGCACTTGAAAGAGAGAGTTTTATTCATCTCTACTAACGTTGATTTATAAGCTAAATATAATTATACTATATAAATATAATATATATTCTTAAACATTATTTGAAATACAAATTAATATATTTTATTTTTTATGAGTGAAAAAATGACAGATCATCCTCCTTTATTCCCCCATATAGAACCGCATCAAACAGGAATGCTTTCTGTAGATGATATCCATACTATTTATTGGGAAGAGTCAGGGAATCCTAAGGGAGTTCCTATTGTATTTCTACATGGAGGACCAGGCATAGGAACCTACCCTAAATGTAGGCGTTTTTTTGATCCAGCATATTATCGAATTATCCTATTCGATCAAAGAGGCGCTGGAAAATCAACGCCTCTGGGCGAATTAAGGCAAAATACGACCCCTCTTTTAGTAGAAGATATGGAAAAGCTGAGAGAGCATTTAGACATTAATAAGTGGATGCTTTTTGGAGGAGCTTGGGGAAGTGCTCTTGCTTTGTCTTATGCTATTGCGCATCCAGGGCGTGTTTCACGCATGATTCTACGAGGTATTTTTTTGTGTCGCCCTGAAGAGATCCATTGGTTTTATCAAGAAGCAGGTCTTATCTTTCCAGAAGCTTTTCGGCGGTTTTCTGAGTATGTGCCGCAAGAAGAAAGAGACAATTTAGTGCAAGCTTACTATAAGCGTGTGACTTGCGGTGAAGAAGAAAAAGAATTAGAAGCAGCACGTGTCTGGAGCTGGTATGAGGGGGCTTGCAGTAGTTTTTTTCCTAATCCTGATTTAATAAATTATATTACAGAAGACCCTTTTGCGTACTCTACAGCTCGGATTGAAACACACTATTTTATGAATAACTCTTTTAT
The DNA here is from genome assembly GCA_964442815.1 of uncultured Alphaproteobacteria bacterium. Taxonomy (GTDB): domain Bacteria; phylum Pseudomonadota; class Alphaproteobacteria; order 16-39-46; family 16-39-46; genus CAYUAL01. Next base: position 3,444 of record CAYUAL010000023.1, read on the forward strand.
GCCGGAAGGTGGTTTGTTAGCGTATGTAGATAAAGTCCGCCATATACCCACGATCATTGTGCAAGGACGTTATGATATACCTTGCCCTATAAAAACAGCGGATGAGCTAGCCCATGCCTTTCCAGAAGCGGAGTATGTTATAGTACCGGATGCGGGACATGCTGCGTTTGACCCTTCTTTAATGATAGAACTTGTATGGGCTACGGAACATATGAAAAAGCATTAATTAGCTTATACTTGGAAAAAGGAGAAGGGCGTCACTGCGAGGGCCTTTAGGCCCGCGGCAGTCCAGAATATCAAAAATGCTGCGTAGCAGCTCTAATTGTCATCCTGAACTGACAAAGTCACCCTGAACTTGTTTCAGGGTCTTAGGGATCATGAAGATCCTGAAATAAATTCAGGATGACAATTTATTGAGATACTGACTCCGAAGGAGCGGCGTAGCCAAATAATTCAGCATGACATTTATAGAGAGCTCTAAAGAGCTCAAGTTGTTTTACTGGATCGCCACCCCGCCTTCGCTAAAGCTACGGCGGGTCGCGATGACGATTTTTTATATTCTTGTATTTTAGTCTAAAACTTGCATACTATGTAACTAAAGACATAGATACATTCCATAATCCTCTCTTGCCTAGAAAGTTATATTCTTGTAAATCAAAAGTCATCCTGAATTAAATATGTCATCCTGAACTTGGTTCAGGATCTTAGTGATTTCTGTGAGATGCCGAAATAAATTCGGCATGACAACTAAACAAGAGACAAAAATGACAGAACGCGCCGCTTTATTTCCTCCCATAGAACCTAATCAAACTGGGATGCTTCCTGTGGATGACCTTCACACCCTTTATTGGGAAGAATCAGGTAATCCTAAAGGAGTGCCTGTTTTATTTGTCCATGGTGGTCCAGGAGGAGGAACATCTCCTAAGAACCGCTTATTTTTTGATCCAGCGCATTATCGCATTATCCTCTTTGATCAACGCGGAGCCGGAAAATCTACGCCCATGGGAGAGATACGCCAAAATACCACGCCGCTTCTTATTTCTGATATGGAAACGTTGAGAAAGCATTTAGGAGTAGAGAAGTGGCATTTGTTCGGAGGATCTTGGGGAAGTACGCTTTCTTTAGCTTACTCTATAGCGCATCCTGATCGCGTTTTGGGGATGGTGCTACGAGGCATTTTCCTATGTCGACCTGAAGAAATTCATTGGTTTTATCAAGAAGCAGGCCTTATTTTCCCAGAATACTTCCGTAAATTAGCAGAACATATCCCTGAAGGAGAAAGAGGTAATCTTGTTCAAGCGTACTATAAGCGTCTGAATTGCGGAGATCGTAAGGTAGAATTAGAAGCGGCGCGCATTTGGTGTTGGTATGAGGGATCTTGCTGTAGCCTGCTTCCCACGCAAGAGGTTGTCAATTATCTGACAGAAGACCATGTGGCCTTTTGTATGGCGCGTATGGAGACGCATTATTTTATGAATGACTGCTTTTTACCAGAAGGGGGATTGCTTGCTCATATAGATAAGATTCGCCATATTCCAACTATTATTGCGCACGGCCGTTATGATATAGTATGTCCCATTAAATCGGCAGATGATCTAGCGCGTGCCTTTCCTGAAGCAGAGTATATAATTGTACCGGATGCGGGGCATGCTTCTTCGGATCCTTCTTTGATGGTCGAGCTTGTACGTGCCACAGAACGCATGAAAAAAGTGAAGTAAGAGGACAAAGAGAGATGACACAAAAAAACAATCTTATGGCAGGTAAACGAGGTCTTATTATGGGTGTTGCTAATGATAAGTCTATTGCCTGGGGAATTGCGCAGGCATTAAGCAATGCGGGTGCCGAATTAGCTTTTACCTATCAAGGAGAAATATTTGAGAAGCGGGTGCGTCCTTTGGCAGAATCTTTAGGTGTTCCTTTCTTAATGCCGTGTGATGTAACGTCCGATGAGAGTATTCAGGAGACTTTTGATACCATTGGAAAGAAATGGGGCCATTTAGATTTCGTGGTGCATGCCATTGCTTATTCTAATAAAGAGGAGCTTAAAGGGCATTATTTAGATACTACGCGTGATAACTTTGCTATGACCATGGATATTTCTTGCTACTCTTTTACAGCTGTAGCAAAGGCTGCTAGCCAATATATGAAAGAAGGGGGAAGCCTTGTAACCCTTACGTATTATGGGGCAGAACGTGTAATGCCGCATTACAATGTCATGGGTGTGGCAAAGGCTGCTTTGGAGGCCTCTGTGCGGTATTTAGCCATGGACTTAGGAGAGCGTGGTATACGTGTGAATGCGATTTCCGCTGGCCCCATTAAGACATTGGCAGCTTCTGGCATCGGTGATTTTCGGTATATTCTGAAATGGAATCAATATAATTCTCCGCTTCGGCGCAATGTAACTACGGAAGATGTAGGGGGATCTGCTTTATATCTTCTCAGCGATCTTTCTAATGGCGTGACAGGGGAAACCCATCATGTGGACTCTGGCTATCATGTGGTCGGCATGAAAGTTGTTGATGCGCCAGATATTAATGTCATAAAGGATAAATAAGAAAAAATATAAAATTTTTCGGAGACCTAAATATGCAGAAGATAATGGCTCATAAAAATATGGAATTTTCTAGAATTGGGCTAGGGTGCATGGGTATGTCAGAATTCTATGGAGAAATTGATGAAAAAGAGTCAGCTGCTACATTAGAAAAAGCGGTACACCTTGGGGTCACACATTTCGATACAGCTGATATGTATGGTACTGGTAGCAATGAAGAGCTGGTAGGAAAGGCGTTGAAGCCCTATAGGGATCAAGTTTTTATAGCAACAAAATTTGGTATAGTGCGAGACCCAAACAATCCTGCTGCAAGAGGGCTTAATGGAACACCTGCTTATGTTAAGAACTCTTGTGAGAATAGTTTGAAACGTTTAGGCATAGACACTATTGATTTATACTATCTTCATCGCTTAGATCCGAATACTCCTATAGAAGAAACTGTTGAAGCTATGGCTGGATTAGTAAAAGAAGGAAAGGTGAAGTATATTGGGTTATCTGAAGCTAACGCAAATATCATTCGTCGGGCTCAGACAATTCATCCTATCGCAGCTGTTCAAACAGAATATTCTTTGTGGAGCAGAGGTCCTGAAAAAGAGATTATTCCTTTATGCAAAGAATTGAATATTTGCTTCGTAGCCTATAGTCCTCTTGGAAGAGGGTTTTTATCTGGAAAAATTAAGTCTTCTGGAGATTTTGATTCTATAGATTGGAGACCTCAGTTCCCACGGTTTCATCAAGAAAATATCACACATAACTTAAAAGTGATTGATGTCTTAGAATCCTTTGCAAAAAAATATAATGCTACACCCTCTCAAATAGCTTTAGCTTGGTTGTTTGCAAAGGGTGATCATATTACTGCAATTCCAGGGACTAAGCGCAGGAAATATTTAGAAGAAAACGTAAAAGCTTGTGATATTTCTCTATCTAAAGAAGACCTAAACGCGATAAATGAAGCGGTTCCTGTAGGATTCTCAAAAGGAGAAAGATACCCTTCTGAATTCATGAAGGCTTTTCAATATGAGGAATAATTTTCTTAAGGAAAACCCTATTAAGAAAATCAGCCAATAGTAGCCAGAGTTTAGAGGGGTAGTTGATAGGATGTATCTAAGCTCTATTATAAGAACTATGATTGGTTTAGTGCTACCTTGAGGACTCAAAAAATAAACCAACATCTCAAACGCATTATGATCTTCGGATTGCCAGGGAGTGGGAAGTCTACTTTTGCCCTAAAGCTAAGTAAACGGCTGCATTTGCCTTTGTATCATTTAGACAAATACTTCTTTGTGGATAATTGGGTGGAAAGAGATAAGGAAGAGTTTTTTCGTATCCAACAAGGCTTAGTAGATCAAGATAAATGGATCATAGATGGTAACGCCATTAGATCCCTAGAAATGCGCTATAAGCGGGCTGATCTTGTACTTTACATGTGCTACCCTAGGTGGCAATGTATTATAAAGGTATTTAAAAGGCTCTTTACAAAAGATCCTACCATTTTGGATCGTGCAGAAAATTGCGAAGAGCGCGTCAGCTGGAAACTTCTTACATATCTCTGGGGTTTTGATAAGCGTGTAAGTTCTATTTTAAAGGAATTACATAGCTTATATCCTAAAACCCTATTTTATAAGATAAAGACGCGTAAGGAATTAGAAAAAATATATAGCAAGCTATGTGCCTAAAGGAAAATAAGCTTTGCCTAGATGTATTAGACAAAGCTTATTCTTTTTAGCTTGGAATTAATTCCGAAGTCTATGTTGCCACTCTTCTTCTATAGCTAATTGTCTTCTTTTAAGCATAGTATCTTCAAGAGCAATTCCTCTCAACACGAGGGCAGCCAGAGGAGGATTACCAGCACTAGCGTCGACACTTACAGATGAGACAGCTTCATCAAAAACGCCTTCCTCTATACCAGCTTGCAATATACCGAGGGTATTAGCTAATAGGGTCTGCTCTTGTGCAAGCCCTTGAGCAACTCTTTCAGGAGGGTAATACTGGCATATAACGCGGAACCCTATAGATGAAGGAGCGAATTCGGGCATAGTTTGTTCCGCTAATCATCGTTGTTGGCCATAAATACTTCCTGTTATAGTAAAAGTCTTAAGGTTCCAAAGACCCGGCCAATCTAAGGACGTGGGAAATACAAAAGCCATTTTAGTACGTAAACGACTACTATCTCTTGACCTAAGAGCACCGTTGAGAACCGAGCGTAGTTGCCTTTCAGCAGTAGCTTGTATAGAAGAATCAGGATTTCTGCTCCTTCCGTCTTCTTCATACCATGTAAGAAATTCTAGTGTATGAGTATAACTAAAGTTTATTAGCTGACTAAAATGGCCTTGTGCCAAATATAATCCATAAAATGCATCATTAAAGTTCCAATTATCCCAAAAAGAGAGAGTTTCTAAAGTACCTCCAGTCATACGACCAAGATCCTCTATCATACCTATAGATATATCTCCTCTACTATAAGAGAACTCTTTTAAAGTATAAGGGGTACTACTTGTTAAAAAAGCAACAAAAGGTAAAGATCCAGCGTCTGGAGTATCCCATCTAAAGTAACAACGATCTAGATATAGAGAGTGCAAAGTAGGAAAATCGATAAAAACATGAGGAGTCTTAGCTTCATCTGTAAAACCAAAGCCCTCTAAACGCAAATGCTTAAGATTAGGTAACAGATTTCCTAATAAAGCACTTAAGCGAACTATGTTTTCAGAGTAAGTATATTCGTTAGAAAGAAATCTTTGGTTTAAAGGCGGCGTTTTGATAGAAAGAAACTTAAATCTATCAAGAGAAATTCCCAGGTTTTCGATGCTCTCTTTAACTTCCTGCCAATCAATGTCTTTTTCATTCTCATTAAGCGTGGCTGTAAGCCTATACTCACGTGTGTTAGGTCGAGAGTCAAAGTCTAATTCTACATTGGCTTGGTGGGCTTGAGCTAACTCTCAGGTGTTTCTCCCAAACGATGAGCTAAAGCGGCCTCTAAAAAGTCATCAATCGCTCCATCTAACACACCTTGCGTATTACTGGTTTCAACACTTGTCCTTAGATCTTTTACCATTTGGTAGGGTTGGAGAACGTACGAGCGAATTTGATGGCCCCAGCCTATTTCAGATTTCTCGATGTTTTGGTGAGCCGCTTCTCGTTTTTGAAGCTCCTGTTCATAAAGACGAGATTGTAGCATCTTCATGGCTGTGGCACGATTGCGGTGCTGGGAGCGATCTGTTTGGCATTGCACTACAATGCCTGTGGGGATATGGGTGATGCGGATAGCGCTTTCTGTCTTATTAACATGTTGTCCACCAGCGCCAGACGCACGATATGTATCAACGCGTAAGTCTTTATCTTCAATTTGAACAGAAATCGTGTCATCTACCTCGGGATAAACGCCTACAGAAGAAAAGCTAGTGTGACGTCTGGCATTAGAATCAAAAGGAGAAATGCGCACAAGCCGATGAACGCCACTTTCCGTTTTGAGCCATCCGTAAGCTTTATCACCTGAAATTTTTATAGTGGCAGATTTTAGACCTGCTTCTTCGCCTGGCATTTCATCCATAAGCTCACATTTAAATCCTCTGCTTTCTGCAAAACGCATATACATGCGCAACAGCATTTGTGTCCAGTCTTGCGCTTCTGTACCGCCTGCCCCTGCGTGAACTTCTAAGAAAGCATTACATCCATCTGCTTCTCCTGATAAAAGGCTGTCCAATTGTTCTCGACGAATTTTTTTTTCAAGAGCAAAAATACTATTTTCTGCTTCTAGAAGTGTTTTTTCGTCTTTTTCATTTTCCCCTAGTTCGTGAAGTACAAGAGCATCATCCACTTCATTTTCTAAGAAAGCATATTTTTTTAAAGCATTTTCAAGGGTTGTTTTTTCTTTTAAGAGAGCTTGAGCTTTTTGGGCGTCATCCCAAAGATGGGGGTCTTCTGAAAGTTTTATAAGTTCTTTTAAACGTGCTTGAGACTTATCCCAGTCAAAGAAACCTCCGTAAGAGATTAAGAGACTGACGAATATTTTCAACAGCTTTTTCAACTTCGGCTTTCATACAAGGCTCCAAATAGTTTATAAAATGGAAAGATTTTCATATAATTAGCTTTTTTCTATGTAAAAGATAGCTATTTTTATACTGGCAACCCTTTCTCTCTTCAAGAGTGAAAAGCTATATTGACAATATGAAGAATCCTTGAGATTTTTTAATTGTGTCTATACTGTTTCTTAATAAAAAAATAATAAGAGGTAAAAATGAAAAGATCTATTGTTCTCGGTTTATTGGTTGTTATGGGGTCTCTCAGCTTGTTTAGTGAAGCGGATGCTGGTTTATGTAATAGGGTTACATGTTCTAATAAATATGGGTTAAAAGGTTGTATGGTTGATAAAAGCTATGGAAGCTATCAGGATATAATTGACGGAGGGGATAATAAGTGTGCTGCTGCTGCAAATACATTGTGTAGCCAGAATAATTGTGATCTTTCGTCTATAAGTTTTGATTGTTCTAGCGCTCCAGATTGTGCATCATCCTAACAGAAAAAGAAAAAATATTTAAAAAGGCTTCCTACTAGGAGGCCTTTTTTATTTAATTTCCTTACTTTGAAAGCTATTGAGCTTATAAGATATGTCGTGTATCTTGCTTTTAGACAAGAAAAATAGATGAGTAATGGGACGAGTTAAGCTTTATATCTTTTGTTTTATAGGAACACTTTTTCATGTTCCTTTAAGCGCTTATGCTTCTCAACCTAACCCTTGGGAGATAAAATTCCAAAAAGCTGCGACGCCTGTTATGGAGATGGTAACGGATGTCCATAACACGCTACTTCTCCTTATTTTTGCTATTGCTCTTCTCGTTGGAATTCTTCTTATTTATGTGATGTGGAGGTTTCGGAAAAAGAAAAATCCTGTGCCTTCTACCAAAACGCATAATGTACCTTTAGAGGTTTTATGGACGCTTATCCCGGCTATTATTGTTTTAGTTCTCCTGTTTCCCGCACTTCGAGCTTTGTACTTTATGGATCAAGTACCTGAAGCTGCTATGACAGTGAAGGTAACGGGGCACCAATGGTATTGGACATACGATTATCCAGATAATAAAATTGGTTTTGATAGCTATATGCTAAAAGATAAGGACCTAAAACCAGGAGATTTGAGACTCTTGTCTGTGGATAATCCTCTCGTCATTCCAGCCCAAACGGTTGTTAGGATCCAAATGACTTCCACAGATGTGATTCATAGCTGGGCGGTTCCTTCTTTTGGTGTCAAACGGGATACTGTTCCTGGGCGGTTGTCGGAAGTATGGGTTCGAGTGGATAAAGAAGGAACTTATTATGGGCAATGTTCTGAATTATGTGGCCCTGGACATGGATTTATGCCTATTGAAGTACGCGTTGTGTCTAAAGAGAACTTTGACAAATGGCTGCAAGAAGCTGCTCAGAAGTATGCTTTTTCACTACTTTCAGAGGCTTCTTTGGTTACGTAACAAATAGATTGAATAATGTCACCCCGCTACTTGATAGGCGGGGTCTAGAGGAACCTGAAAGATGCCTGGATCCCGCAGTTAAGCCGCGGGATGACATTTCTCAGCTTATAAGGAAAGGTAAAATGACCTCACGAGCAAAAAAAGACAAAGAGAAATCTCCGATAGCATCGGAAATACCATTGGTGCATGTAAGTCCTGAAGATCTCCATCCTTCTGAGGATCATAAGCCTCATGGATGGAGGCGATGGTTGCTTTCTACCAATCATAAAGATATAGGCACGTTATATCTTTGGTTTGCTGGGATTGCGGGTATTTTAGGTGGCATCCTGTCTATGATTATTCGAGCGCAACTTATGTTTCCGGGTGGGCTTGTATTAGGAGATAATAATCAGCTTTATAACGTTATTATTACCATGCATGGGCTTTTGATGATCTTTTTTATGGTCATGCCAGCGCTTATTGGAGGTTTTGGAAACTGGTTTGTGCCCTTGATGATTGGGGCACCCGATATGGCCTTTCCTAGATTAAATAATATTAGTTTTTGGTTGCTGGTGCCTTCTCTTATTCTCATAATCTTAGCTTTTTTTGTGGGGACTGGTGCAGGGACGGGGTGGACCTTTTATCCGCCTTTATCTAGCAATGAATTTGGTCAGTCGGATGCCTCTACAGACTTAATGCTTTTTGCACTCCATTTGGCGGGTGCGTCTTCTATTTTGGGAGCTATTAACTTTATTACGACGATTTTTAATATGCGGTGTCCAGGCATGTCCTTTCATCGGATGCCTTTATTTGTGTGGGGTATTCTTGTAACAGCTTTTCTTCTTCTTTTAGCTGTTCCTGTTTTAGCAGGCGCTATTACCATGCTGATTACAGATCGTAGCTTTGGGACTACTTTCTTTAAACCAGCTGGAGGAGGGGATCCTGTTTTATTCCAGCATCTTTTCTGGTTTTTTGGACATCCTGAAGTCTATATTATGATTTTGCCAGCCTTTGGGGTGATTAGCCAAATTATCTCTACTTTTTCTGGTCGCCCAATCTTTGGGTATCTAGGCATGGTCTATGCTATGGTGGCTATTGGAGCGGTTGGGTTCATTGTTTGGGCGCACCATATGTTTACTGTGGGATTGGATGTCGATACGATTGCTTATTTCACTGCGGCCACTTTAATTATCGCTGTTCCAACAGGTGTAAAGGTATTCAGTTGGATTGCAACCTTATGGGGCGGTTCTCTAGAATTCAAAACGCCCATGCTTTTTGCTATCGGCTTTATTTTTCTTTTTACCGTGGGGGGGTTAACAGGCGTTGTATTATCTAATAGCCCTGTGGATATGCTTTTACATGACACATATTATGTTGTAGCCCATTTTCATTATGTATTGTCTATGGGTGCCGTATTTGGCGTATTTGCTGGTTTTTATTATTGGATTGGAAAAATGTCTGGGCGTATGTACTCGGAAAAGCTGGGAAAGATACATTTTTGGCTTACTTTTATTAGCGTAAACTTATTGTTCTTTCCCATGCATTTCCTCGGTCTTTCAGGCATGCCTAGACGAATCCCAGATTATCCAGATGCCTTTGCTCCTTGGAATTTGATTGCCTCTATAGGAGGGTTTTTAGCAGGTTTGGCCGCCCTGTTTTTTTGTTATATTGTTTACCACACCCTTCGATATGGAAAAAAAGCGCCTGCTAACCCTTGGGGAGAAGGAGCCACAACCCTTGAGTGGCATGTAAGCTCACCACCCCCATTCCATACATTCAATCACCTTCCAAGGATATCTTAAAGATAAATGATCATTCTCGCGCTTGACGCGAGAATCTTTTCAAAATAGAGATCCTCGGGTCTCCTCCTTCGCCAGCCTACGCTCTTTGAGCTTCAGCTGGCAGGCTCCAGAACCAGTCTACCGAAGCTTTAGCGTAGGTAGGCAAGGCTTCGGCGGACAGGAAGCCCGAGGATGACGTTTTGTATGCAATTAAGCACGAGAATGACAATTTATTAACTTATATAGGTTGCGTTGCTAGTGAAATAGTTTGACACCATGGCAATGCATAAGCAAATCCCTACAAAGAAGCAAAGATGCTTAACAAAAACCGCAATAGCGGATTCTTTCTTTTTCACTGTAACCTCCCGTTATATTTTTATTTATTAGATATATTTTATTATGACTTAAAAACGTTAACAATATACTTTATTCATATTAAAAATTAACTAAATGTAAATATTACAAAAATTTTACTTTCTTGAATACATTAAGAAAAGGAATTTTTATGTCTTAATCTATTTCCAAGAGAAGCTCCAAACTTAGAAAACTAAGTGTATAAATAAAAAAACTGCCGTAAATTACTTCCTAATCTACGGCAGTTCTAAAATAAAAAAGTCTTTTATTTTAAGAAATTCAGTTATTTTTTAAGAATTAAGAAGATTTTTTAACTTAAAAGAGTAAAGTGCAACAAAAGGGCTTTCATTGTGTAAACGAATAGAAAGTGCACAAGTACCCTCTCCTGGTGTTTGGGGGTTTTTATCTTCCTTAATGGTAACGTTGTGATCAGAGGCAGGCATTTGAACTTTTCTTGCTAGTAGATCAGCTAGCTGAGCAGCACTTTCTGGAACCATGTCATAAACATAGAAAATACCACGACCTTGAGAAGGTGCTTTAATTATAATAGACTTCGTAGGAAGATCGGATAGCTGATCCGTCCTAGGAGCACCAGACATGTATGTAGGACGCAAGCGTTCTTCTGCATGACTGAGTAAAATTGAACATGGTTCAGAATAACCACTTGCTATATTAGATGTCGCTACAAGAGAAATGAAACAAGCAGCTATAGCATATATACTTTTCTTCATTTTTATTCTCTCCTTAATTTTTATGGTTTACATAATTTATTTTATCCAAATGATTAAAAAGGACAATAAACAAAAGCGAACAGAGAAAGCAAGGTAAATAATTATTATACAAAAAGGTTATTCATATATAAAGAGAAACCTGCATTGCGAAATTCCTCTTGTCCTAAAAGGAAGAGAGGATTAAACTCGACCAAATTTATAAATAATAAGGCCTTTATTTTTCAATGAAACAAATCAAATATATTGCGGGAGGGTTCTCTTTTCTTGCTGTTGGGTTATTAGGATGTACCGTTGGACCGGATTATCAATCTCCGGAAGGGCCTCAAGTCGATTCTTATTCAACGCACCCTGAAGCAGTTGGTAAAGGGGAGGATACGCAGACATTTTTGCAAAAAGCGGATATTCCTGCGCAATGGTGGCATGTATTTCAATGCAAGGCGTTGAATGAGTTGATAAACCAAGGTATTTCTCGAAATAATACATTGAACGCA
>CAYUAL010000024.1:0-14723 GCA_964442815.1 uncultured Alphaproteobacteria bacterium
AAGTTGGAATGCCCTTAAGTGGAAGAAGAGGACAAGTCTTTTGTTGGAATCCTTTTTCTAATACGTCAGGAAACTACAATATCTGCGTAGTGGGGCGTTCAGGAAGCGGGAAGTCTGTCTTTATGCAAGAACTGATGACAAACGCTTTGGCCTTAGGGGGCAGAGTCTTCGTGTTAGATGTGGGGCGCAGCTTTGAAAAAACGGCTCATTTGCTTGGAGGTCAGTTTATTGAGTTTAGTACAAAGTCTCCTATCTGTTTGAATCCTTTTACGCATATTCCACAGCATGACCCAGAGGCAGCAACGGAAACACTCTCTATGCTAAAGTCTATCTTAGGTCTTATGGCAGCCCCTCAAAGAGGTACAGATGACAAGGAAAACGCTATTCTCGAAAAAGCGCTTATGGAAGTATGGCATAAGCATAAAAATAAAGCGACCATCACAGATATTGCTGATTCCCTAAAAGAATCTCCTGAACAGCAAGCAAGAGACTTAGGATTGATGCTATTTTCTTATACAAAGGAGGGTACAAAGAATGGCGCTTATGCCCGGTTCTTTAATGGACCCTCTACAGCGGATTTTAAAAGCCCTCTCGTCGTGATAGAGCTGGATGAGTTGAAAGATCGTAAAGACCTGCAAAGTGTAATTTTGCAGATGGTCATTATTCAAATTACCCAGCAGATGATCTTAGGAGATAGAAAAACACCCTTTCATATAATTTGTGATGAAGGATGGGACATGTTGCGAGGCGGACAGGTTGGTCAATTCATTGAGATGCTGGCCAGGAGGCTTCGTAAATACTTTGGATCCCTAGTCATTGGGACGCAGTCTGTGAATGACTTTTATGCTTCTGAGGGTGCCATGGCGGCTTTTGAGAACTCTGATTGGATGTGCCTGCTCTCTCAGAAGAAAGAATCTATTGAGCAACTAAAGAAAAGCCAACGCTTAAGTATAGATGCGCATATGGAAAAGATGCTCAAATCCGTCACAACTCGACAAGGAGAGTTTGCGGAGGTGATGATCTATGGGACTGACGGGTATGCTATAGGAAGGCTTATTTTAGATGAATTCTCAAGGCTCTTATATTCCACAAAACCAGAGGAATACGCAGCCATTAAGACTCTTATGAAACGCGGACTTTCAATTAAAGATGCTATTGAGAGGTTAGCAGGCCATGCTTAAAGAAAATATTCTCAAAAAAGGAATTCTCCTAAGCTTTTTAATCCTTTTGCTGATAGCTCCATTGTATTTTGTAAAGTTTTCTTGGAACAGAACAAAAAGCTTAGAGGGAAGCTTTTTTATTACGTTTCCTTTACTGAGAGCAGATGTAGGGGATTATGCTCTTATAGAAGGACATAAAACATCTTATTTTCCAGGCAAGACTTTTATCAAAATCCTTAAAGGGAAAGAGGGAGATATAATAGAAGATAAAGAAGATAGAATTTTTATACGCGGAGAATACATAGGTTTTACGCTTTCTGAAACCATAGATGGAATGTCGCTTCATAAAATAAAAGAAAGGATTGTTCCGCAAGGATACGTCTTTGTGGCAGGGACAAATCCACGAAGTTTTGATTCTAGGTATGAAGAGTTTGGACTAGTTCCGGAAAGTAAAATTATGGGTAAGACTTTGAAGGTATTTTAAATGAAGCTCTTTTTGGTAATTTTTAGTTTGTTATTCCAGACAACGGCTCAGGGGAAAGATCTTGGGGTCTATGGAGCAACATTTGACATAAAAGAAGAAGACCTGCTGCATCGTATAGAAGCTAGATTACACTCCATGCAGTTAAGTGGGGAACTTGCAGAGCATCAAGAACATCTCAAAAGACGTGTTATTAACTCCGCTCAAAACCCTAAACCTGTTCCAGGAATTACCAGAGCCGTAAAAGACTACGAATTCTTTTATAATCCAACATTCATAGTGCAAGAAGATCTAAAGACAGATACGGGCATAGTTTTTCGTAAAAAAGGAGAAAGGATTAACCCCCTTGATACGGTTTCTTTAACCCAAACTCTTATCTTTTTAGATGGAACAGATAAAGAGCAAGTTGAGTGGGCGATAGGGCAAAGCGCCGTAAACAAAAAATATATTCTTGTAAATGGGGCTCCTTTTAAGCTCATGGCGACCTTCGAGGTTCCTTTTTATTTTGATCAAGAAGGAAGGCTCACTGGAAGATTAGGAATTAAACATGTTCCTGCATCAGTCATTCAAGAGGGAAAGAAACTTAGAATCCAAGAACATAAAATCTAAAGAAAGGAAGAAAGATGAAGTTTAATTTTAATCAAATGCGACCCAGTGAGAAGGTTATCTTATATATCTTTGTAGCTCTTGCAATTCTCATTGTGATTCTTGTTGTGTGTTTTTGGAGAATGGAATCGACAATCAATCAAGAAGTAAAAAGAAAGGAAGAAGCGTTAGTGGATCGGTTTGATCAGAAATTCTATGAACTCAAAAAAAGCATGAAAGCGCAACGAGAAAAAATGAGCCAAGACTTTAAAAGACAAAGAGAAGCTTTTGAAGAGGATTTTTATGAAGGACGCGACCAACTAGACCAAGAGTTTGAAGGTAAAAGAAAAGCCTTCATGGACAATTTTAAAGAAAAACAAAAAGAATTTGAGAAAGGACGAGAGAGAATGCGGCAGAACTTTAAAGAAGGCATGAAAGAATTTCATCAAATGAGAGAGGAATTTCCTCAAAGTGCCCGGAAGAGGTACAACATGCCAAAAACCTCCTCAACACAGTAATAGCATCAATTTTTAGGTTTTAGAATGCTTTTATGGAGATCCATTATTGCAGGCTTTTTTTGTCTTTTTTTTCTGAAAGAAGGAGGTCTTTCTGCTTGTAATGGAAGATTTATTAATCCAGTAACTGATATTTGTTGGTCTTGTATGTTTCCTCTTTCTATTGGTCCTATCTCTGTGGAGATTGGAGGACGGGAAGATATTCCAAATCCAAACCAACTTCTTTGCCTGTGTCCAAGACCTCCTATACCTGCACCTGTTCCAGGTATACCGGTTGGATTTTGGGAGCCTGTAAGACTCGTTGATGTTACACGCACACCTTACTGCATGGTGACGTTAGGAGGCATTAAACTTGGAAGTGGCACTCTCAATCACGGGGGAAACGCTAAAAACTATGCCTTACTTAAAAGAGCAGGAGGTCTTAAACATAGCTATTACCACGTGCATTGGACTATTTATCCGATTACCTATTGGTTGGAAGTTCTTATTGATTTTGCTTGCTTAGAGAGTCTCAATATAGACCTTGCATATTTAACAGAGCTTGATCCTATGTGGGGAGATGATGAGCTTAGTTTTATTCTCAACCCGGAAGCTATTCTCTTTGGGAACCCTATGGCGCAATCGGCTTGTGCAGCTGATTGCTTAGCAGCCAGTTCAGGGTTTCCACAAAATGCTTTGTTTTGGTGTGGGGGGTGCCAAGGTAGTCTTTATCCTTTTAATGGGACAGTCTCAGCGCATGTGGGAGGGGTACAAGCAAGCCTTCTTATCACAGAACGCTTTATAGCAAAACTGCACAGAGAACTTCTTCTTTGGGGAACAAGTGGGGCTGATGGGCTTTGTACAAAATACCCAGCCCCCATCATTAAAAAAGATCAATACAAAACACAAATGGTTTATCCCATCCCCGCAACAGGTGGTCCACTAGCCTGTAATCCTTTGGGAAGAACAGAAGTTGTTCATGGGAGTGGCAAGGAATTTCCTATGAAAGGGGAGGACTTTGGGTATTTGATTTGGAGAAAGAGGAACTGCTGTGTATCTTAGACGTTTGTGTATATTTAGAGAAAGCCTTTTAAAGACCATAAAGAATTTACCGGTAAGGTCTATAGACTTCTTTTCTATGGCCTATTTCGGCAACAAGAATAATCAGTTCTTTATCTCTAATTTCACAAATAAGACGCCAATCTCCAACTCTAAATCTCCACAATCCAGACAAGTTACCTGTCAAAGGTTGGGCGAGAACTTTGGGATTTTGAGCAGGAGCTACACGAGTTTCGAGATAATCAATGATTCTGTTGAAGTTTTCTCTATCTATTTTTTTCAGCTGTTTCTGCGCAAGATCAGAAAATTCAACAATCCAAAAGCTACTTATTTGCTTCATTATACATTCTTTTTACTTCTTCGAGAGAATAGAGTTTTTCTTCTCCTCTATCGATGCGCTCTTTTACACTTAGAATCCTTAGCTCGTCTTCATAGTCTTCCAAAAAATACTCAAGCGCTCTTTCTACAAGAAAGCTTTTGTCTTTATGTGTCTGAGAAGCAATCTCATTCAAACGATTTTCAATATTTGGGCTAATGGTTACGGTTAACATGAAAAACATTCCTATTTCTAAACCTAAATATACCAATCCAAAGCCTAAAATACAAGTAATCCTTGGGGCGTTCTTATATAGCGTACTTTTTATGGGGTATATAAGCAATTCTTTACATGCTACTCAGTTGAATGGTGTAAGGAGTGCTTCCCAAGCAGGAGAAGACTTTGCTGAGTTTCTCCTAAACAAACAACAAGAAGACATTCAAGAAGAAAAAGCTACGCTTCCTTTCTCTAAAAAAGAAGAAATAACAGACAAAACAAGCAAAAGCGCAAAATCATTTCTACAAAGAACAGAGCAACCGCTGCTTTTGGTTTTTGTATCCTTTTCAATGCCTAAGAAAGCTCTAGAGAATCTTGCAAAGGAAGTAAAGAGAGCAGGAGGGATTCTTGTTTTAAGAGGTTTAAAAGAAAATAGCTTTAAACGTACTGCTTCTGCTCTCCTCCCTCTTATTGAAAAAACAGGCCAAGGGGCCCTGATAGATCCTTTACTATTTAGACAGTTTGACATTCAACGTGTGCCCAGTTTTGTGCTTACAAGATACCAAAAATGTTTGCCCCATCAATCTTGCTTACCTCAGAAGTTTGACAAAGTAACAGGGCATGTTTCTGTTCGATACGCTTTAGAAGAAATGGCAAAAAACGGAGATTTAAAGGAAGAAGCAAAGATCTTTCTTAAAAAGCTAAAGGAAGAAGCATGAAGATATTGAGGCTTTTTCCTCCTTTTTTGATAATTCTTCCTTTTGGATGTTCAGCAAGTATGGACTCTGCTTATGGACAAGGTCAGGCGTTTGGAGGGGCTATGATAAGGCAACCAGGCCAAGTGATGAGCACAGCCGAGGTTGTACCTCAGTTTAACCCTAATCCTCCAGAGCAGAATTTATCTGTGCATGATTTTGAGGATGCTAAGAGAAGTGTTTGCTCAAGAAGTGAAGTGGCACAATTTGTAAAAGACTCCTCACAACGAGAAAAGAAGTTTTTAGGGATTCATAAGGAACAATGGATTTTAGATTCAGGCAGATACTCTGATAATCCTCTTGCTTTTATACAAGGATATTATCCCGATTGTGTAGAAGTGGAGGAAGCTCCGGGATCTCAAAAATCCTCCCACATACAAAAGTGTGAAGAGTCAGGACAACCCGTCCAACATACGTGTCATATTGATAGGATCGTTACGATCAATCAAAGCAGAACAGCTAAGCATCGGTCAGTTGTTCATTTTTATTCTCATGGTTGGGGTGGGGGCCTAAGTCGTAACGCTATAACGGGTCAAAAATATGATTCTGCCAATACAGTCTCTGGTGGAGGATATGCTGCCTCTTCTTCTTTAGAAAACCCTCTCCCTCCCTCTCTTCATAGTGAAATCGAAAAAATAGAATTGGTAAGTGTAAGACGAGCGACACGAGGAATAGGAAAACCTGCACCTTATGTTTCTATGACGCCAAGTGGTATCGTAAACATCCGTACATCTAACGGAGGATGGATATGGATAAATGGAATGGCAGATGTAGATATTACATATCGTATTCCCCTTAATCCAGCCAACATACAGGAAAGCATTCAATCAACATGTGATCCTTTAGAGGAGAAGACAGACCAAGGAATTTGCGACTATGAGCAAGAAGTTATTACGCAAGGGTCTCAAACACGATCCATTAGTGATTTTCCTATTTATAAGGATTGGTGGCAAAAGGTAAGAACGTATCAATGTTATTCTCCCTCCTTAGATAATTGTGATCCTTTAAGGGCGCAAGGGTGTAGCCAAATAGGATCCAATTGTAAGACTTATGTAGGACCAACTTGTACGGTCTTTGAACAAACATTTGAGTGTAGCTCTAACACTCTTCAAGCTGTTGCAGCTAAGCGTTTAAGGTGTGGCTCTCAGCCTTTTTGCTTGAGTGGGGAGTGTATGGATACAAGGTATTCTCCCAATCAAGAGCTGGCACATGTTCTTGCCAAGATGGCTATTTTTAAAGAACTCCAAAATGAACTCAAAGATGGTCTCAATCAAGTATTTAAGGGAGAAGGAAGAAGCTGCAAACGGGACATTGCAAGCTTTAGAGACTGCTGCAAAACCTCAAAAGGATGGGGTGTCTCTTTAGGACTAGCAGGATGTGATGGAGAAGAAGTCCTTTTAGGACAAAAACGGCAAAAAGGACAGTGTCACTTTGTTGGGACGTTTTGTGCTCAAAAGGTATTAGGTGTTTGCGTTACCAAAAAAAGTACTTTTTGCTGCTTTGGGTCTAAGCTTTTACGTATTTTACAAGAGCAAGCGCGTGCTCAATTAGGAATGGGATGGGGGAGTGCTGAGAGCCCAGATTGTAGAGGATTAACCCCTCAACAACTAGCATCAGTAGATTTTTCAAAATTAGACTTAAGAGAAGTCTATGCGGAACTTATGGGGAAGCTCAAATCTCCTCAAGCCCAAACCATCTCTGCATCTGTAAAAGAGCGGGTAGAGCAGATCCAACAAAGTCTCAAGAATCCTAAATCTACGGAGAGGGGCCTATGAGACAAAACATGATGCTATCTTACTCTTTATTGTTAAGAAGGAGGCTTCCTACAGCAACTCCAATATTTTGGCTTATAGTATTATGTTTATGTCTTTTTAAAACAGAATTAATGGCTATCTCAAAATTCTACCAAAAGAGATCAGAAGGCTGGCATTGGTATGAGGAAAGACCTATTTATGAAGAAGATATTTCCCAAAAAGAACAGTTCCTTTCTCCAATTCCTTTAACTCCAACCAAACAGATAGAAGTCTTTAAAAAAGATCTTGAAACAAGGCTTCATACAGCTCTCGTGTCACCTACCCAAGAAAACATTAGAAATTACCTAACTCTTCAAAAACAATGGATGGATCATGTGCAAAAGTTTGCCTTAACGTGGCAAAGAACAGTGCTTACAACTCCGGAATTGGATGAGACACTTAAGTCTCCCGTAAACCAAACAGCTGTCCATGTCTTTTTAGAAGAAGAAACAAAACGAAAGACCAAAAAGATACGCGATATGGCAGAGCATTATGGCCTTATTTTCTTTTTTAGGTCTGGTTGTCCCTATTGTAAAGTTTTTGCCAAAACAGTTCGAGAGTTTGCAGACACCTATGGATGGAAAGTCCTCGCAGTGTTTTTAGATCAAGAGGGCGCCCTTCCTGAATTTCCAGATGCTCAAATGGATAATGGAATTGCTCGTAACCTAAATATTGAAGTTGTACCTACACTCCTTGCCTTACATCCTCAAACGAAACGCGTCATACCTTTGTCTTTTGGTGTCGTAAGCGCAAGAGAACTGGAAGAAAGAATAGATATCCTGCAGCAAGGAGAATCAGAATGAGAAATTCTTTCGTTCTTTTTTTTATTATATTAGTCCAGCTTTTCTTTTTGAGAGTACAAGCTGGTATCGAAACAGATATGCAGCAATTCTTTGATGCTATGGGATATGCCAGTAATATCACTCAAGGAGGGGTATATAAGGATCAAGCTGCAGGGTACTATACAGGCGGGAGTGTTTTTGCAAGGACGCCTTCTCGTACTATTGATCTTGTAAATATTCAAATGCCCTCTTATAAGGCAGGATGCGGAGGCATAGACTTATTTACAGGTGGCTTTAGTTTTATAAACTCTGATCGACTTATTCAGTTTTTGAAGAACATAGGCAGTAATGCTTTAGGGTATGCTTTTCAGCTGGCTTTGCAGACGGCGACACCTCAAATCTATAATACAATCTCTGAGCTTAATGCCCTTGCCCAAGAAGTTAACAATACTAACATTAATTCTTGTGAAGCTGCAGCTAACTTGGTCGGAGGTGTTTGGCCGAAGAGTGAAGCGAGTTCTAAGCTTCTTTGTACATCTATGGGGTCTCAAAAGAATGCCTTTTCTGACTGGGCGCAAGCAAGACAAGGATGTGGTGCAGAAGGTAGACGTGATGAAATCAATGCCCAAAAATCTCCAGAGTTCAAGGATGTTTTAGGGGATGAATTTAACCTTGCTTGGAAAGCTTTAAGTAAGAATGGATTTTTATCCGCTGATCCAAATCTCGCTGAATTCTTTATGAGTCTTTCCGGAAGTATTATTTCTAAAAACACAGGGGGAGGCAGACTGCAGATAAGTCACCTTCCTTCTTTAGCGAATAATAGCGAGCTTTTAAGTGTTCTTTTAACAGGAGAAGGGGAGGCACAAATCTATCAATGTGATGATAGAGAGGAAGATCGATGCCTTAATCCCAGAAAAGGACCCTTTAGAATCTCCAAATCAAGCGCTCTCCTTCAAAAGGTAGATGGAATCCTAAGAGAACTAGAGAGGAAAGTCCAAGAGGATGAAGGTCCCCTTACACAAGAAGAACGAGGTCTTATTCAATCTACAAGTATCCCTATTTTAAAGATTTTAGGAGTTCAGGTAGCTTTTAAGGGAGGAGCTTCTCCTATTACTTTGAGTGAGTTTAGTGAAGCGATTGCTCATGACCTTCTTTTAAAATATCTGGAGCAAGTTTTAGAGCTTGTAAATGAAAGTGTCATTCATATTCAAAAGATCCAAATCAATGAACACACCCTCCAATCCTTTAAGGAAGACATGGCTCAAATACGACGTCTTTTATTAGAGCGTCGTAATGGGGCATTCCAACAAATGCAAACCACCTTAAGTGCCATTGAGCGAACCTATCTTATAGAACAGCAGCTTCATAGTCAGTTTACTGCTGCCAATAAGGGAGAATAGGACATGCAGTTTCTTATAACAACCTATGGAGGAGGAGAGGCGCTTGTTCTTGTATTTAATGGAATTGCGGCTCTTTTAGGAGGATCTGGGGGAATCTTAGGCGGCTTTATGAAAATAACTGCATTAATGGGTGGTTTCTGGGCTATTGTTCAAGCTGTTATTCGAAATTCCATAGAAGTAAGCTTAAGATGGTTTTTATGGT
This sequence comes from uncultured Alphaproteobacteria bacterium, assembly GCA_964442815.1. Lineage (GTDB taxonomy): Bacteria > Pseudomonadota > Alphaproteobacteria > 16-39-46 > 16-39-46 > CAYUAL01. The sequence continues at coordinate 9,244 of CAYUAL010000024.1, forward strand.
TTACGGTTGCTACAAACCTCCTTTTTTTACCCAAGGTAACCATCTGGGTTAAAGATCCCCTTGTTCATGCCCCTCCTACAAAGGTCGATAATGTGCCTTTTGCTTTGGGTGTTTTTGCAGGCATAACCAGTGAAGTAGGGGCCGCTTTAACAGAGAAGATGGAGTCTATCTTCTCTCTACCTGATGATCTTCAGTACCATAAAACAGGGACTGTATTTGCCTCTCGTATGATGGCCCAATCTCGTCAGTTTAGGATCATAGATCCAGACTTTAATGCCAATATGAGCCGCTTTGTGAATCAGTGCATCGTTTATGACACCATGATTGGAGCTAAATATACATTGAAAGATTTAAGAGAAGCTCAAGACATATGGGATTTAGTGCGAGATCGCACTTCTTCCATAAGAGGTTTTGTTTATAAAGAGCCTGGAATAGGTCAAAAGGGAGAGATCCTTACCTGTAAGGAAGGTGCTAGAAAATTAGAAACCCTTTGGAACACTATTCTTCTAGAAGGCGCACAGAAATATGGAGCTTCTCTTATTAAAGGAGATGTTCGTTTAGCTCAAAGACAGTTTTTGAGCTTATTTCCTATTTCATACAATTTCCTTACAGGAGCCTCTGAAGACGCCTTAAAGGCTCTTCGGCAAGAAATGGTAATTAATACCATCTCAGATGCAACGAACAATAAAGTGACAGAACTTGGAAGCCCTATGAACTATGCTTCCACAAAAGCACTTTTGCAGCAGCGTTCTACATATCAGGTAGCAGGAGATCTAGCTGCTACCTTTTTGCCTGTCATGAAGAATCTTTTAGAAGCACTAATCTATGCAGCGTGTATATTTGTGTTTGCTTTTGCTTTGATGCCTGGAGGATATAAGGTTCTAGCGACCTATTGTGAGATGATTGTATGGCTTCAGATATGGGCGCCTATGTATGCAGTACTGAATCTGGTTATTACCCTCTATGCAAGGCATAAGACAGCTAACCTTACAGGGGGAGCTGGGGTAACTATGATAACCTCTTTGGGCGTTGCTGAGATAAATGCAGATATGGCTGCTTTAGCTGGGTATTTATCTATGAGTATCCCTTTTATTTCGTATGCGATTGTAAAGGGAGGAGCCAGTTCCTTCGTTCATTTAGCAGGGCACTTAGGATCTGCTTTACAGTCTGCTGCAAACTATGCAGGGTCTGAGCTTTCTTCTGGGAACTTTCAATTGGGGAATGTAAGCCAAGGGATACAAACCTTCCATACACACTCGGGTTTTGCTTCCAATACGGGATATACATATAGGGCAGGGCAGTTTGAAACTACCTTAGAAGATGGTTCTGTAAAGATCATGCAAGCAGATGGCTCTGCGGTATTTAGAAGTGGGTCCGGATATGGGATCTCGCAACTAGGTGTTAGAGTGAGCATGAATGATAATATATCCACTCAATTATCAGATGCTAAAGCTAAAGAATTATCTTTTATGGAAGGGGCTAGTAAAGAAGAAGCTATTGCGACAACACACGCAACGCGGCAAGCTGCGGATATTCTAACAAGAATCTCTAAAGGAGAAAGTTTTGGAGAAGCTCATGATCAGTCTCAGTCATTTAGTGAAAATAACAGTTGGTCTCAAGCTTCTAGGTTATCTGATGAAATTCAAAGAAGTTTAAATGTAAATCGTCAAGAGGCAGCAGACTTAGCTGCAGGAGTTTCTGCGAATTTAATACTCGTAAATGGGAGCCATCAATTTAGAAAGGATGTTGCTCATAGTAAGCAACTTTCAGATGCTATAAAGATTGCTGAGGATATTGGATATACTACTACTTTGGATGATTTAGCACGTAACTCTAAAGAACTAAAATTTCAAGACTCTCACGGAAAAGAAGCTACCTTAACAGAAGGATTTACAAAATCTGTTGAAGAAATGAACTCAGCCAGAGAGGCGGCATCAGTCTCAAAACAAAAAGTAGATAGGTTTACGCAGGCTGAGACTTTCATGGAAAGTAGGGGCTTTAATGTGGAAAGAGACCATACCCAGGAACTCCTAGAGTTTATAGCCTCTAAAAAGGCTTCTCCCTTGTCAAAGGATCACATTGGATATGATGCTGCTCATAAGATTATCCAACGGGGTGGGAATGAACTGGAGTCTTTCGTACAGGACTTTAAAGAAGTACGAGCGCAAGATCTTGTAGAGAAAATAGGGTCCGGAAACTTTAAGATACAGTCTGAAGAAGATTTAGAAAGACTATATAATGAAAAGCAAGACAATATAAAACAACCTTCTCCGCATCTTGAGTCTGCTCCTGTTTATCACAGGGCCAAAGAGCATGACATAGATCCTAGGGAAGCTGTAAGGTCTGATCCAAGGGAGGAATTTTTGAAACAAAAAGAAGAGCACTCTCAAACAATCTTGCAAAACAAAGAAAACTTAGAAGGACAGATAACGAAAGAAGATCAATCTATTCGTACAGATATGGCTCCAGAGGACTTTGTAGGAAAGAAAGTAATGGTGGATCCTATATGGAAAGAAGAGGATAGAGAAAAACTGGCTCAACAACCTATCGACTAATACTACTACTTAATAGTTTAGAAGTCTCTTCTGTTTAGAGGATAAAGCGGACTCAAAGGGCTTAAAGGGTTATTTGGATCATTATAGTAAGGCTTTCTTCGGAGAGAAGGATGCACAGGACGGTTTAAATAAGGAAGAATTGATACAAAGATGGGACTCACAAGAGGAACATTCCAAGCAATCAAGATACCTCTGGAAAGGACATAGGTCGCTATTAAGGATAAAGCGAAGCTTTCCCAAACTTTTCCTGTAGCCCACGAGAGTAACAAGGATGAAATGGTAAGAAATAGGACAAAGCAAACGCAAAAGAAAAAGTGATGCAGTTCAGGATAAACCTTATTGGACAACTTAGATTGGAGAAGACCTTCTTTTTTATTTTTAATGAAGGGAGGAACCCCAAAAATAAGCTTGCTCAGCATATGGGAGATATAAAAGACAACAAGAACGGGGAAAGAAAATTCCCAAATAAAAACACTTAAGAGGCACCAAAATGCTACGAAAAGAAACGAATACAGAACGGATCTTTGATCAGCAGATAGATCAAAGATTCTTCTTTTTTTATATAAATCTGCAAAGCCAAAGGGCTTTAAACGTTGAGAAAGAAGCTTATGGTCCATGCACGAATAATATAGGAATTTTACACAAATAGAAAGGTTTTAGGATGTCTTTAAGTGAACTTTTTATGCAAGGAGGGCAGATTCAAATCCATAGGGTACGGATGATGAGTCAGGTAATCCGTTATGCCCTTGTATTTACTTCTTTAATTGGATTGTGTTCCTTTCTTCTCTTGGCTTATTATAAAATCACACCTTATGAGTGGGCTTATTTTAAGACATATCATCTGGCTGAAATAAAACTTTCTTTTACGCCAGCTTATTCCAAAAAAGAACAGATACAGATAAAACAAGAGTTCGAAATCCCCGGGAAAAAACCAATACAGGTTTCTTCCTTCCGTTTTAAGAACGATCCTTTTGTTCAAAGAATTGTAGACAGAGTTTGGAACAAGATAAAGGAATGTGCCTTTCAAGCTTTGTTTGTGTCTCTTTGTTCCTTTTTTAGTTCTGCTGTTATTTGGATCCTTCTAGGAAGAAAAACAAAACAGAAAAAGCTTCTGGAAGGAACAGAAGTTATACCCGTCCAAAAACTCAAAAAGCTTATTTGTAAAAGAAAGCTTGCCTCAGATATTAAAATTGCAGGTGTTCCTCTTGTAAAGAATGCTGAGACGCAGCATATGCTTGTGGTTGGTACAACAGGTGTTGGAAAGACAAATTGCATAAACAGCTTACTCCTTGAGATACAGAAAAGAGGAGATAGAGCTATCATAATAGATACAAAAGGAGACCACGTTGCACGATTTTATAATGAGAATAAAGATTGCTTACTTAATCCAGCTGATCAAAGAACTGCAAGCTGGAGTCCTTTTGCTGATTGTTTGAATGAGTTTCAGATAAAGACCTTTGCTTCGTCTCTTATTCCCTCTCAAGGGCGCGATCCGTTTTGGGAGAATGCAGCTCGTATTATCCTAACGGAGGCTATGAAAAAGCTCATAAAGCATGAAGACCTTACTCTTAAATCTTTAAGAAAATATACGATTGGACTCCCTCTTGATCAGCTTCAAGACTTTTATGCAGATACGCAAGCCGTTGCTTTAGTAGATAAGAGGTCGAGAGAGACGATTTCTTCTATACGGTCTGTGTTGTCTGTAGGAATGGAGGCACTGCAATATTTAGAAGATAGAGAGTCTCCTTTTTCTATTAGAGACTGGATAGAGAAGGGTGGTGGATGGCTTTTTTTAAGTTGTACACCTTCTTTAAGAGAATCCTTAAGGCCTTTGTTAACGGCTTGGATTTCTATTGCTTCGAATGCTTTGATGTCTTTAGAGGAAGATATAAATAGAAGGCTTTGGTTTATAATAGATGAGCTGCCCTCTCTTAATCTTATCCATGAGCTTTCTACGTTACTTGCAGAAGGGCGAAAGTATGGAGCCTGCGTAGTATTAGGGATGCAGGATCTTTCTCAACTAGATAAGATATATGGGTATGCGGCAACGTCAACTATAACTAATCTATGTAGAACAAAGGTTGTATTTCAGCTAGCTGGATATGAGACAGCAGAAAGACTTTCAAAAAATCTTGGAACACAAGAAATATCCGAAAAGTCTCATTCTCTTTCTTTTGGTGCTCATGAAATGAGAGATGGAGTTTCACTTTCTGAACAGAAAAGAACTCTACCAGCTGTTTCTTCTGAGATGTTGATGTCTCTTCCTTCTTTAACAGCTTATCTTAAGCTCCCAGAGAATCTTTCTGTTGCCAAGGTAGCTTTTTCGTATTTGCCTCTTAAGGAAAAAGCCGCTGCTTTTATAGAGAAGCATAGGAATTAGAGATTCAAAAAAGAAAAATAGCTTGATTGAGAAAATTTACCAAGCTATTCCTGAGTATAGGTAGCTACTTATATATTTGTTCTAAAATGGTCATGATAAGAAGTATGTCTCCAATCCCCTTTATCATGTATAAAAAAGAAATCTAAGTTTCCATTAATATCAAGAACACTAGCAGTAGCTATAACTTTTCCAGCTTCAAGAGCTTTAAGTAATTTTCTTCCTGTTCTTCTAATGCACTGATCTTTATCGTTCAAATAGTTCAAGACAGTATCGCTGATCCATTCTTTAGTCATTTGATTACATCTCTGGGAGTAAGAATTTAAAGCTGGGGATCCTCCGTCTTGTTGAAATTTTACTTCATGAATGAGGTAGTAATGATGTCCTCGTTTATCTCTTACTTTGTAGACAAGATCTATCCCATTGTTTGACCTGTATTTGCTGCAAAGAAAGTCGTCTTTTGAAAGAGAAAGTCTATCCTGAATGTGACTCATAGATATATACTCTGCTATGTCTTCTTTTTCTCTTGTCTCAAATTGGGCAACTTT